>NZ_KV814900.1:0-6184 GCF_001814135.1 Neisseria sp. HMSC067H09
ATTTGGGGGCCAGTTCAGTTTTCAGACGACCTTATCTTACTGCAAACATCAGGCTTACGACATTTAAAACGATTCATCCGCCCGTAGATAACGCCATTTGCCGGGCGGCAGTTTGCCCAGTTTGACTTTACCCATCCGAATCCGCTTCAGCCCGACGACGCGCAAACCGACGAGTTCGCACATACGGCGGATTTGCCGCTTTTTGCCTTGTTTCAACACGAAACGCAACTGGTCTTCGTTTTGCCATTCTACTTTGGCGGGACGCAGTTTCTCTCCGTCCAAACTCAATCCGTGGTTGAGCAAGGCAAGTCCTTTTTCGTCCAATTTGCCGCGCACGCGTACCAAATATTCTTTTTCACTGCCGCTGTTTTCGCCAATAAGCTGCTTGGCGATGCGGCCGTCCTGCGTCAACACCAGCAACCCGACGGAATCGATGTCCAGCCTGCCGGCGGGCGCTAAGCCGAATTTGTGTTTTTCGCTGAAGGGGATACGGCTGTCGTCCCCTTCCCAACGGTTGTCGGCGGTAATCAGCTCGGCGGCGGATTTATAGCCTTTTTCCGCCTGCGCGCTGACGTAGCCGACGGGCTTGTTGAGCAGGATGGTAACGCGCTCTGCCTGTTTTTCATGCGCCTGCCGGTTGAGGTCGATGCGGTCGCGTTCGGTTACTTTCTGACCGAGTACGGCGGTTTGCCCGTTGACCTTGACCCAGCCTTGCTCGATGTAGCTGTCTGCCTCGCGGCGCGAGCATAAGCCCAATTGCGCCATACGCTTGGAAAGTCGCATGGTTTCTTCGGATGTATTGTTCATAATATGTCTGAATTTAAAAGAGAAAACGGATTATATCACTGCAATAGGAAAGGTCGTCTGAAAAGAAATCAAGAGACTCTTTCAGACGACCTTATCTTTTCAAGACTAGATCAGGCTTAAGAATATTGTTTTAAGAGTTCGCGGAACTGCGCGCCGGTTTCCGGATGTTTCAAGCCGTAGGCAACGGTAGCTTCGAGATAACCCAGTTTGCTGCCGCAGTCGTAGCGTTTGCCGTCGAAGGCATGGGCGAGGACGAACTCGTGATCCAACAGGCGGGCAATGCCGTCGGTCAGTTGGATTTCGTTGCCTGCGCCGCGTGGCAGGTTTTCCAGAAGGCTGAAAATGCGCGGGGTCAGGATGTAACGGCCGACAACAGCAAGATTGGACGGCGCTTCTTCGGGCTTCGGTTTCTCTACAATATTGGTAATCCGTTGAAAGCTGTTTAATTTTTCCACTTCTACAATGCCGTAAGAACCGGTTTGCGACGGATCGACGGTTTCCACGCCCAAAACGCTGTTGCCGCTTTGATTGTAGATATCGACCATTTGCTTCAGTGCGCCTTTGGGCGCGTCAATCAGGTCGTCGGCGAGAATAACGGCAAAGGGTTCGTCGCCCACTGCGGCACGGGCGCACAATACGGCGTGTCCTAAACCCAAAGCCTCGGCTTGACGAATGTAAAGGCAGGTAATGTTAGAAGGCAGAATGTCTTTAACGTGTTCCAGCAGTTTGTCTTTTTGACGCATTTCCAGCTCGGTTTCCAGCTCGTAGGCTTTGTCGAAATGGTCTTCGATACTGCGTTTGTTGCGGCCTGTAATGAACACCATTTCTGTGCAACCTGCTTCTACTGCTTCTTCTACCGCGTATTGAATCAACGGCTTATCGACGATAGGCAGCATTTCTTTCGGACTGGCTTTGGTGGCAGGCAGAAAGCGCGTACCCATACCGGCTACAGGGAAAACGGCTTTTTTAATCGGTTTCATAAATTTTCCTCTTACTTTATATTTCTAAAGTATCCAGCTATCCGGGGCCACAATGATTCATCGGCTTCATTCCCAGACCACATCACTAAAAATGATTTTGTAATAATCATCAATGTGTTAATTGTAACATGACATAATTTCACTGTAACAACCTCAACCGTAAAGCACAGCAAAATCCTGTATCCGTATTTTCACTCTACACCCTTCTGACCGGCACAATAATACCGGTAACGTTCTGCCAACCCATACAATATCAGCGCAGTCAATCCCCAAATATCGTAATGCAAATACGGCAAAACAGGCGTAGCAATCATATTGCCTTCATGAATGAAGCTGCGGCTGCCATAGTTGCCCATATCCAGTGCGAAATCCAATGGCAAGTAAAAGATTTCAGCCACTTCCCCACTATTGGCACAAGTTGGCGGATTTTCCGGACAGAGTGCCAAAACCGGATGTACTTCATAACCGGACGGCGTGTAATAAGGCGGCAACAGTGGAAAAACCTGCCAAAAATGCGGTGCAATCCCCGTCTCCTCTTCAGTTTCACGCAATGCTGTCACAATAAAGTCTTTATCCCCTTCGTCTGACCTTCCTCCGGCAAAAGCAATCTGCCCGGTATGGTGTCGCAGGGTATCGGCGCGACGCGTCAGCAAAATTTGCCACTGCCCTTCCCGCCGAACGACTGCCAGCAAAACGGCGGCTGTTTTACCTTCCTGCCGGACAAAACGGTTTCGTTCCTCTTGCGCTATGCTGGCATAACGAAATGCCTGCCCGAAAAAATCCACAAGATCGGTCTGCCTCATCTCCATATACAGACTCCGAAAACAATGATTGATAGGTCGTCTGAAAAAAGAATATTACATTAGGTTTACGGTTGCTTAAAGCTCACGAATCTACAAAGACAAGCGCTTGTGATAAAGTATCGGCTGTTTTCACGACGGATTATCTGCGCTTCAGTCCGTTTTTTTGAATAAAGGCTTATCATGTTTTTGTCTCCGTCCCATATCCGCACACTGGCAGCAGCCGTCATACTGCTGTTTTCTGCCCAAACCATTGCCGCCAAGCAAGAATCTGCACCAGAAGTCAAAATCCAATCCCAGACCATTCAGAAAAAAAACCGCCGTACGCCTGAAGCAAGGCTCGCCGAACAAGAGCGTTTGATTGCTGCAAACGATCGCGCTTGGAAAATTTTCACGCTTTTAGGCGGCGAAATGGCTTTGCAAAAAGGGGATGCCGGCATGGCTTTGGGTACCTATATGCATATGCTCGACCGCACAAAATCACCCAACGTAGCAGAACGCGCATTGGAAATGGCAGTTTCACTCAATGCATTCGAACAGGCCGAATTGATTTATCAAAAATGGCGGGAAATCGAACCTGTTCCGGGTGCAGCACAAAAACGCATGACCTGGCTGCGCGACCTTCTGCTCGGAAAAAACGACAAACACCTCAGCGGCTTGGATGAAGTCCTTGCAGGCGCTACTGAAGAACAAAACCGCCGTATTTTCCTGCTTCTCGCCCAAACCGCCGTCCAGCAGCCTGATTTGGCAGAAAAGGCCTCGGCACAAGTTCATAAAGAAACACTCAAATACCCTGAAATGCCTGAAGCGGCGATTGCAGATGCCATTTACAGCACATACGACGGCAAGAAAAAAAATGCCATTGCCGCCCTGCAAAGACTTGCCAAACTGGATTCTGAAATCCTGCCCCCGACCATGCTCACCTTGCGCCTGATGGCGCAACGCAGTCCGGAAATCCTCAACGGATTCTTCGAACAAACCGACACGCGCAAACTGTCATCCGTATGGCAGGAGCTTGAAATCACCAACCTGGTTGCCAACCACCGTCCCGACAAGGCATACAGTCGTCTGAAAACGTTACTGGAAGACAACCCCTCGCCCGATTTGTTTATCCAGGCTGCGATACTATCCTCCAGCCGTAAAGATGACTTATCCGTTGTCAACCATTACCTCGAAAAAGCCTACCAATCCGGCACAAGCCAACAACAAAGCCGTGCCGCCCTGATCGGCGCCATGACTTATGCCGATGCCAAAGATTACGTCAAGGCCAAACAATGGCTCGGCAAAATCAATTCTGCGGATTACATTTTCGACAAAACCGTTCTCGGCGCCTCGCTCGAAGCCGAACAAGGCAACGGCAAAGCCGCGTGGGAATTGGCACAACGTGCGCTCAAACTGCCCGAGCAGCAAGGACGCTTTTTCGGTGCGCGCGAATTACAGCGTGTTTCCCTGTTTGCCATCGCCAAACACGACAACCCTAAGAAAGCACTATCAGAGCTGAATACACTTATGGCAAAAGCTTCCAAACAGCCTGATGCCAACCAACTGCTGCCCGACATCCTCTACCAACGCGCCATGGTTTACGACAAAATTGGAGAGCGCGACAAAGCCATTGCCGACCTTCGCCGCCAGTTGGAAATATCCCCCGACAGTACCAGCGGCATGAATGCACTAGGCTATATCATGCTTTCTTCCCCGAAATATGATTTAAACGAAGCATTCAAACTGATTCAGGCCGCGTATCAGGTTGATCCGGAAAACCCCGCCATCAACGACAGCCTCGGTTGGGCATATTATCTGAAAGGCAATGCCGAAACTGCCTTGCCCTACCTGCAATACGCCTTCGAACAATATCCCGACGCCGAAGTCGCCTCGCATTTGGGCGAAGTTTTGTGGAAGCTCGGCAAGCCCGAAGATGCCAAAGCCATTTGGAACGAAGGTTTGAAACAAGAAGGCGACATCGGTTTATTGAAAGAAACCATGCGCCGATTCAATATTCCCGTTCCCCCGCGCAAAAAACACCCCTCCGCCAAAACAAAATAAAAAACAGGTCGTCTGAAAACTTTTCAGACGACCCTTCCCCTGCACAGGATTTATCATGAAACAGACCAATATATTATCCGCAGCCGCCCTAACCCTCCTCATCACCGCCTGCGCCCGCCCCGAGCTCCCGCAGCAAAATGGTTGGCAACCGGCTGAAACAGTCAACGATTTTTCCGCCGAAGGGAGAATCGCCGTCAAACTCGAAGGCAAAGGCTCTTACGCCAACTTCGATTGGACATACCAAAACCAAGTTCAAACCATCAACATCAACACCCCGCTCGGCAGTACCGTGGGGCAGTTGTGTCAAGATAATCAAGGCGTATTGGCCGTCGACAACAAAGGCCGTACATATGAAGCCGCTACCGCACAAGAACTCAGCAACCGCCTATTGGGATTCGAACTCCCTATCCAATATCTGCACATTTGGGCAAGCGGAAAGCGTGTGGCCGGCGCACCATACCAACTGCTCCCGGACAGCCGCCTGCAACAATTCGACTGGACAATTTCCCGCACACTCAACAGCAACGGCAAACCCAAAACCCTCCTATTGGAAAGCCCGAAACTCACTCTGCGCTTGGCATTCGACAACCTCGACGATCATCCCGAGGGCAACACCCAAACCCAATGTGCCGCCAGAAAATAACCATCTCGCCAGACAACCGTAAACAAAATGATTCCAAACGAAGCACAAGCCTTCCCGGCTCCTGCCAAACTCAATCTGGATCTCAGAATCACCGGAAAACGCACAGACGGCTACCACAACCTGGAAAGCATTTTCTGCCTGATTGACTTATGCGATACCGTTTATCTGAAACCACGTTCAGACGACCTTATCATACTCCACACACCGACAGGCGGTATTCCACCGGAACAAGACCTGGCATACCGTGCCGCATCTTTACTGCAAAAACACACTAACTCAAAATCAGGTGTTGAAATTTGGTTGGATAAAAAAATCCCGACAGGCGCCGGCTTGGGAGGTGGCAGTTCGGATGCGGCAACCGTACTCACCGTATTGAACCATTGGTGGGAATGCGGATTATCCCGCCAGCAGTTAATTGATTTAAGTGCGACTCTGGGCGCAGATATTCCCTTCTTCCTTTTCGGCAAAAATGCCTTTGCCAAAGGTATAGGCGAGCAATTATCCCCTATCGACATACCGAAGCAATGGTATGTCGTCATCAAACCCAAGGCCCATGTTTCCACTCCCAAAATTTTCTCGCATAGGAACTTGACACGAAATTCCAAACCAAGCATAATGCCGACTTTCCATTCTTTGCAGCCGTTTAGAAATGATATGCAGGCTGTTGTTTTTCAGGAATATCCTGAGGTTTGGAAAGCTTATTGTGAATTATCCGAATATGGTTCTGCACTAATGACAGGATCTGGAGCGTGTATATTTCTCTCTACGGATAGCCAGCAAGAAGCAAACAGTATATACCAACAAGTTTCACAATCATATGAAGCATATTGTGTTGAAGGTTTAGACGTTCATCCTTTGTTTCAAATGATTTGATAAAGTTGGGGAGTCGTCAAGCGGTTAAGACACTGGAT
>NZ_KV814901.1:0-59497 GCF_001814135.1 Neisseria sp. HMSC067H09
GGTGTTGGGGCATGGTTTTGGATTGGGGATGTTCAAGTGCGCCGATGCCGCCTTCTTGATAGGCGGTTATCCAACGTCTCAGGTGGGTTCGTGAGATGCCGTAGTGGTCTGCGGTACGCTGTTGGCTGCGTATATGCAGGTAGTGGAGTACGGCTTGGTATTTGAAGTGTAATGTATATTTGCTCATAAAAAAACTGCACCTTGTGAGTTGGAGGGGATGTCCAACTTTTGGGGTGCAGTTCAGTTTTCAGACGACCTTTTTTAGTAAATTTCCAATAAAAAACATCTTCGCCGTCATTCCCGCGCAGGCGGGAATCTAGACCTGTCCGCACAGGAACTTATCGGGTAAAACGGTTTCTTCAACTTTACGTTCTGGATTCCCGCCTGCGCGGGAATGACGGTTCAGGTATTTCTATATCGAATCCGCTATATTTTTACCTCAACCTTACTATCAAGCCGCGTTGTCGAAGCCGCTGTGGCGCAGCAGTGCGTCTATACTCGGTTCGCGTCCGCGGAAGGCTTTGAAGGATTCCGCCGCGCTGCGGGAGCCGCCGACGGCGAGGATTTCCTGCCAGAAGCGTTTGCCTGTGGCGGCGACGTCGTCGCTTTCTTCAAAGGCGGCGTAGGCGTCGGCGCTGAGGACTTCCGCCCATGCGTAGCTGTAATAGCCTGCGGAATAGCCGCCGGCGAAGATGTGGCCGAAGCTGTTGGCGAAGCGGTTGTATTCGGGCGGTTGGATGACGGCGACTTCTTTGCGCACGCTGTCTAAAACCTGCGGCCAGTTTTTCAGACGACCTTCGTCGTCTTCGCTGTAAATGGTCATGTCGAAGAGGGCGAACTCCATCTGGCGGACGAGGAACATGCCGCGTTGGAAGTTTTTGGCGGCAAGCATTTTGTCGAAGAGTTCTTTCGGCAGGGGCTCGCCGGTTTCTTCGTGGGCGGACATTTGTGCCAAGACGTCGTATTCCCAGACGAAGTTTTCCATAAACTGGCTGGGCAGCTCGACTGCGTCCCATTCGACGCCGTTGATGCCGGATACGCCCAGTTCGTCTACTTGGGTGAGCAGGTGGTGCAGGCCGTGGCCGGTTTCGTGGAAGAGGGTGAGGATTTCGTCATGGGAGAGGCGGGCTTCTTTGCCGCCTACGGGCGGGGTGAAGTTGCAGACGAGGTAGGCGGTGGGCAGTTGCAGCGTGCCGTCGGCGAAGCGGCGGCGGCCTTTGTAGTCGTTCATCCACGCGCCGCCGCGTTTGCCTTCGCGGGCGTAGAGGTCCATATAGACGCCGCCTATGGTTTTGCCGTTTTGCTCCAGCTCGAAGTAGCGCACGTCTTTGTGCCAGACGGGAACGGTTTTTTCGGCGAATCCGATGCCGTAGAGTTTTTTGATTTGGGCGAACAGGCCTGCCAGGACTTTGCTGACGGGGAAGTATTTTTTGACTTCGGTTTCGCTGAATGCGTATTTGGCTTCGCGCAGTTTTTCGCTGGCGTAGCTCAAGTCCCACGGCTGCGGGTCGGCGAGGTTCAGGCGA
Source organism: Neisseria sp. HMSC067H09 (assembly GCF_001814135.1). NCBI lineage: Bacteria > Pseudomonadati > Pseudomonadota > Betaproteobacteria > Neisseriales > Neisseriaceae > Neisseria > Neisseria sp. HMSC067H09. The sequence continues at coordinate 1,527 of NZ_KV814901.1, forward strand.
TCGCGGGCGAAGGCTTTGACTTCGGCGAGGTCTTTTTCGGCATAGGGTTTGGCGCGGCGGGCGAGGTCGTGCAGGAAGGTGAGGACTTGTTCGGGTGTGTCCGCCATTTTGGTTGCCAGCGACAGCTCGGCGTAGTTTTTGAAGCCGAGCAGTTTGGCGGTTTGCAGGGCGTTTTCGAGCGTGCGGTCGATGTTGGCGGTGTTGTCGAATTTGCCGTCGTCTGAAAGTTCGCTGGCGCGGGTAACGTAGGCGCGGTAGATTTGTTCGCGCAGCTCACGGTTGTCGGCGTATTGGATGACGGCGAGGTAGTGCGGAATCTGCAAACCGATTTTGTAGCCTGTTTTGCCTTCGCTTTGCGCGGCGGCGGCAAACATGGCGAGCGAGTCTTCGGGAATGCCGGCAAGCGGTGCGGCGTCGTCAAAGTAGAGGGCGAAGGCGTCGGTCGCGTCTAGGACGTTTTGCGAGAATTTGGCGGAGAGTTGCGCGCCTTCGGTTTGCAGTTTCGCCAGTTCTGCCTGCTGTTCGGGCGGCAATTCCGCGCCGCTGAGGACGAAATCGCGCAGGTCGTGGTTGAGCTTGGTTTTTTGTGCAGGGGAGAGGGTGGCGAATTCGGGGGAATTTTTGATGGTTTTGAAGCGGTTGTACAGCTCGATGTCTTGTCCGATTTCGGTGAAGAAGATGGTGATTTCGGGCATCAGTTCGTTATAGACGGCACGCAGTTCGGGTGTGTCGACCACAGAGTTGAGGTGCGACACGACGCCCCAAATCCTGCCGACGCGTTCGGTAATGTCGGTCAGACGCTCGACGGTGTTTGCCCAGTCGGTGTGCGTTTGGGCTTTGACTTCGGCAATCTGCGCGCGCGCTTCGGCGATGGCGGTTTGCAGGGCAGGTTTGATGTCGGCGGTTTGGATGGCGTCGAAACGGGGTTCTTCGCCCAAATGGAGCAGTACGTTGTCGGTCATGGATGGGATTCCTTTGTGTGGGTGGCGGGTTCGGACGGAGGTCGTCTGAAAAATGGCTGCCGCCTGAGTCAATGGGAAAATGGGGATAATGTGTGTCTGGGTTTTAGGTTTGCCGTTCGGGCGAACCGATTGTGTTTTCAGACGACCTGTTTGGATTCGGGGTCGTCTGAAAACGATGGGGCAAACGATAGGGGAGATATAGTGCCATCGCGTCAGGCTTAAAGCGTCTTTCCCTGTTTTTACGCTATTCTGCGCCGCGCGGGTTGGATTTGAGCGGGGCGGCGAGGTCGAGGCTCATCGGTGTACCGGCGGGGGCGAACACGGCTTGTGCGATATTGGTTTGCAACGAATCGGCAAACGCGCCGCGGTAGATTTTCGCGCCTTGGTGGGTCAGGTTGGATTGTACGTCGACATAAACTTCGCCGCCGACTTGCTGCCACAGGCGGCAGAACGTGTAGTCTTCGGAAAGGTAGCGTTTGCTTTCGGGATCGACCATGCAGTCGAAGAAGCGGTAGTGCAGCCCTTTGTCTTCGCGTTTGTAGTCACTGTCAGAGATGTAGTTCAGCTCGGGGTAGGCTACCATCATTTTTTCGAACACGCTGCGTTTGATGACCATGAATCCGGTCGGCGCGTCATCGACTTTCATAAAGCCTTCTTCATCGACGCGCAGGACGATTTCGCCGTTTTCGTTTTTATCGCCTGTGTTGACGGTGTAGGCGGTGTACATCCGCTCGAAATCTGCTTGGGTCGTGCCGGCGGGAACGCCTTCGTCAGGCCAGTTTTCGCGTTTCAGCGGATAAATGCCGGCAACGACGTCTTTATCTGCCAAAAGCAGGCGGTAGAACGCTTCGGCGGAAAAACCGATGTCGGAGTCTATCCAGAAGAGGTGCGTCCATTCTTGGTTTTCCAAGAAGGTCGCCACGCAATTATTGCGCGCGCGGGTAATCAGGCTCTCGCCGCGCTGCATCATCACTTGCAGCGGCCAGCCGTTTTGCGCGCTGGTGTGGACGATGTTGAGCAGCGAAAGGACGTAATTGTGGAAATATTTCCCGTCGTGGCTAGGGGTCATGATGACGGGGTACATTTGCGTAAGGGCGGATTCGGGCAACATAGTATTTTCCTGATTATTAATAGATTATGGGGTTAAGCTTGAGGGTTTAGCAGGCGGTATTGTACGCGCAAAAACTCATCCAACACCGCCTGCTGGATTTCTAAACGCTTCGCCACGGGCGAGGCATAGCGCACGATGATAAGGTACACCTTGTCGTCATGCGGCACGCGGGTTACGCGCGGCTGGGCGGCAGGGGTAATGAACAGCTTCTCCGCCTGCACGTTTTCCAAATGCCGCTGGATGGCGGGCACATAAGGTTGGCACAAAGGCTCCAATACGGCTTTCAGACGACCTACAATCACATCCGAATCCAAATGAATCGGCACGGGAATTTCCACTGTATGAATCACATAATCGCCCAAAATATTGTCGCGGCGGACGGAATGGTTCAAAAGCAGGCTGTTGGGAAACGAAAGCGTTTTACCCGAAAGCTGCCCGACCAGCGGGTTCGGGCCGATCTGCATCATCAACGTGTTCAAAAGATTAATATCGACCACACGCCCGCGCAGGCCGTTGACCTCGATATAGTCGCCGACCGAATATTGTTTCGTTACCGAGCGCAAGATGCTGCCCGACAAACACATAATCAGTTCCTTCGTCGCCACCACAATCGCCGCCGCTACGGCAAACATCGACAGCGCCAGCGTCTGGATTTGAGTCGCCCAAATTACCGCCAGCCCGAAAATCGTTAAAATCAGCGTCAGATTGCGGCTGAGTACCAAGGAGCGGCGTTTTTCCTCGATGCTGTAATGCGGGTGGCGGCGCAGATACAGGTTCAGCAAAACTCCCCGCAAAACCAGCAGCGCCATGACCATCAGCACCGATTCCACCACTTCCTCGCGTACCGGCAGAGTATGCAGCCATTGCCGTACTGTGTCCCACATAGTGTAAAAATCCTATATTTATCTTGATATTGTTTTCAGACGACCTATACACATCATCGGCACGGACTGCCGGGCCGCCTAAGAAATGACATTATAAATGATAACGAATGGGGAGGTCGTCTGAAACATCCGCAAGAGTCATAACATCGAAATGGCGCGTTCAGACGACCTTTAAAGCCTATAATGATATACCGTAACACTATGTTAATAAAGAAGAAATTGTTTACTGAACTGCCAAAAAAGGATAACATAGAGACCGTAACCTAAAGGGTTTGAATTAACCATCGATAACGAGGAATCAAAATGACTTGCAAAATCCACGATCATCACGACCATACCCATGGCGCCGGTTGCGGCCATACCGCCATCAAACACGGCGACCACACCGACTATCTGCACGACGGTCATCTGCACCACGAACACAACGGCCATTACGACGAACACAGCTTAAGCGTCAATGAAACCAATCCCGACGGCTGCCATCCCGTCGATACCTGCAAAGGCCACGTTCACGGCGAAGGTTGCGGCCATGAAGCCGTACCGCACGGCGATCACACCGACTACATCGTCAACGGCCGCCTGCACCACCAACACGGCGACCACTGCGACGATCACGGTCCGGTTGAGATTGTGAAGTAAGCGGTTTTTAGAGCTTAGGTATAAAAAGGTCGTCTGAAATACATTTGGGTTTTCAGACGACCTTTTTACGCTGTGTATAACAAAAAACCTGCCCGAATCGTCGGGCAGGTTTGCTTATGGCTGAACCGAGTCGGATTAGTTTTTGTCCAGGTCGACTAGTTTGTTTTTGGCAATCCAAGGCATCATGGAACGCAGTTGCGCGCCAACTTTTTCGATTTGGTGGTCGGCAGTCAGGCGGCGGCGGGCGGTCATGCTGGCGTAGTTGACGGCGCCTTCTTGGATGAACATTTTAGCGTATTCGCCGGTTTGGATGCGTTTGAGGGCGTTGCGCATGGCTTCGCGGGATTTGTCGTTGATGACTTCCACGCCGGTAACGTATTCGCCGTACTCCGCGTTGTTGGAAATGGAGTAGTTCATGTTGGCGATGCCGCCTTCGTAAATCAGGTCAACGATGAGCTTCATTTCGTGCAGGCATTCGAAGTATGCCATTTCGGGCGCGTAGCCTGCTTCGGTCAGGGTTTCGAAGCCGGTTTTGATCAGTTCGACCACGCCGCCGCACAATACGGCTTGTTCGCCAAAGAGGTCGGTTTCGGTTTCTTCGCGGAAGTTGGTTTCAATCACGCCGCCTTTGGTGCCGCCGTTGGCTGCGGCGTAAGACAGGGCGATGTCGCGGGCTCTGCCGCTTTTATCTTGGTAAACGGCGATCAGGGAAGGCACGCCGCCGCCTTTCAGAAATTCGCTGCGTACGGTGTGGCCGGGGCCTTTGGGGGCAACCATAATCACGTCCAAATCGGCACGCGGCACGATTTGGTTGTAGTGGACGTTGAAGCCGTGTGCGAAAGCGAGTACCGCACCTTGTTTCAGGTTAGGCTCGATTTCGTTTTTGTATACGATGGGTTGGTTTTCGTCGGGCAGCAGAATCATCACTACGTCTGCTTTTTTGGTGGCATCGGCTACGGACAATACTTCGAAGCCGGCTGCTTCTGCTTTTTTCCAAGAGCCGCCTTGGCGCAGGCCGACTACTACGTTTACGCCTGAATCTTTCAGGTTGGCGGCGTGGGCGTGGCCTTGTGAGCCGTAGCCGATGATGGCGACGGTTTTGCCTTTGATCAGGGACAGGTCGGCGTCTTTATCGTAATAAACTTGCATTTGATTTCCTTTGGGTAAAATGGATTCCGGCTTTGTGTTGAGGATGCCGGACGGTTGGATTGAGGGTAAAGGGTTAAACGGAGAGTTCTTCCATCAAAACGATTTCGAGCGCATCGGTTTTGCCGTCGATGGCTTTGACGAAACCTTGGAAATGTTCGCTGGCGTTGTGCGCGTCGATGGCGGCTTGGGATTTCCAGTTTTCGACGAAGACGAAACGCTCGGGTTTGCCGATTTCCTGATGCAAATCGTAGCTGATGTTGCCTTCTTCCGCGCGGCTGGATTTGACCAGGCTTTGGAACAAGGGTTTCAGCGTTTCCGTGTATTCGGGTTTGACGGTAACCAGCGCGACGATTTTAATGTTTGACATCAATCTCTCCTGCCGTTTCTGTTTTCAGACGACCTATCGGGTCGTCTGAAAACCTGACGGTGTTAAATTTTCAAAATACGCTCGCCGCGGCCGATACCGGCTGCGCCTGTGCGTACGGTTTCCAAAATCTGGGCGCGTCCGACGGTTTCGAGGAAGGAGTCGAGTTTGTCGGTCGAGCCTGTGATTTCGATGGTGTAGCTGCGGTCGGTTACGTCGATGATGCTGCCACGGTAGATTTCGGTCAGGCGTAAAAATTCATCGCGGTCTTTGCCGACGGCACGGACTTTTACCAACATCAGTTCGCGTTCGACAAAACGGCTTTCGTTCAAATCGACCACTTTGACGACCTCAATCAATTTATTGAGTTGCTTGGTGATTTGTTCGATGACTTGCTCGTCGCCGTGGGTAACGATGGTCATGCGCGAAAGGGTTTTGTCTTCGGTCGGGGCTACTGCCAAGGAGTCGATGTTGTAGTCGCGAGCGGAGAAAAGGCCGACCACGCGGCTCATCGCGCCTGATTCGTTTTCCATCAGAACAGATAAGATATGTCGCATTGTCGTTCTCCTTACGCTTTCGGGTTTTCGCGCATGTGCGGCGGCAGGACCATTTCGTCCAAACCTTTGCCGTTGCCGACCATGGGCAGCACGTTTTGTTTCTTATCGGTCAAGAAGTCGATAAATACCAGACGGTCTTTTTGTTTGACCGCTTCCAAAAGCGCGCCTTCAACATCGGATTTTTTGTCCACGCGGATGCCGATGTGCCCGTATGCTTCTGCCAGTTTGACGAAATCGGGCAGGGAATCGAAATAGGTTTCCGATTCGCGGTTGCCGTAATACAGCTCCTGCCATTGGCGAACCATGCCGAGGTAGCCGTTGTTGAGGGTAACGACGTTAATCGGGACATGGTATTGGAAGCAGGTGGACAATTCCTGGATGTTCATCTGAATCGAACCTTCGCCCGTAATACAGAATACGTCTTGGTCGGGAGCGGCGAGTTTCGCGCCCAACGCATACGGCAGGCCTACGCCCATCGTACCCAAGCCGCCGGAATTGAGCCATTGGCGCGGGCGTTCGAACGGATAATATTGCGCCGCGAACATTTGGTGTTGCCCCACGTCCGAAGTGATGATGGCGGAATTGCCGGTAACTTCGGCAAGTTTCTGCACGACATATTGCGGTTTGATGATTTCGCTGTCGTTGTCAAACCACAGGCAGTTGCGCGAACGCCATTCTTCGATGTTTTTCCACCATTTGTCCAAAGAGTCGGCGGCAGGCGCATCCTGTTTGCCCCACAAGGCAATCATTTCGGACAAGACGTTTTTCACGTCGCCGACAATCGGAATATCGACTTTGACGCGTTTGGCGATGCTGGACGGGTCAACATCAATGTGAATGACTTTTTTGGCTTTTTCAAAGAATTTGGACGGAACGGAGACGACACGGTCGTCAAAACGCGCGCCCACTGCCAACACGACATCTGCGTTTTGCATGGCGAGGTTGGCTTCGTAAGTGCCGTGCATACCCAGCATGCCCAAGAATTGGCGGTCACTTGAAGGGTACGCGCCCAGCCCCATCAGTGTGCCGGTACATGGTGCGCCCGTCATGCGGACAAACTTCGTCAGCTCTTCCGAAGCATTGCCCAATACCACGCCGCCGCCGAAATAAACGATCGGACGTTTGGCGGAAGCCAACATTTGGATGGCTTTTTTAATCTGCCCGATATGGCCTTGCACGACAGGTTGGTAAGAGCGGATAAAGATGTCTTCCTGCGGATAGCTGAATTTCGCCATCGCCTGCGTTACATCTTTGGGAATATCGACTACGACCGGGCCGGGTCGGCCGCTGGCGGCGATTTGAAATGCCTTTTTAATGGTCTCGGCAAGCTCGTTGACGTTGGTTACCAAGAAATTGTGTTTGACGCACGGACGGGTAATGCCGACCGTATCCACCTCTTGAAACGCATCCGTACCGATGAGCGAATTGCCGACCTGTCCGCTGATGACCACCATCGGAATCGAATCGCTGTATGCAGTGGCGATGCCTGTCAGCGCATTGGTCACGCCCGGACCGGAAGTAACCAGCGCGACGCCGACTTTGCCGCTGACGCGCGCATACGCATCTGCCGCGTGTACCGCCGCCTGCTCGTGTCGGGTCAGGATGTGCTTGAATTTATTGAGTTGGAAAATAGCGTCGTAGATTTCGATGACTGCGCCGCCCGGATAGCCGAAAACGTACTCTACACCTTCGGCTTTGAGACTTTGCACTATGATTTGTGCACCTGATAATTGCATAATGACCTCTTTTATACGGCTTCAAACCAATAGGGGCAACCCGCCTCGCCACAGCACCTGTAATGCAAGCCCTCCAAGCAGCGGTTTAGGGTACGCGCATTGAAGGAACACGGCGACAGTCAGACTGTCCAATCAATTAGGATGAAACACAGAGTTTATGAATGAAAGAATGCAAACGATAACGCAAACCGCCTGTTCAATCAAGACAAAATCTTTCATCTTTTAACGTTGTTTGAATATTGTGAAGATTGTTTTTTGATTTTTATAGGATAAATATGATTTGGGTTTCTTGTATCTCGTATCTTTGTTCATAAAATTGTTGACATTTTAAATGTAGGATTGAAAGGTGCCTTCTCAGTTTGATTCATAAGAAAAGGTCGTCTGAAAACCCCAATTCAAGGTTTTCAGATGACCTTTCACTTCAAAGCATCAAACCATCAGTTCGAACCAACTTTAATCTTCTGCCACAGATTAACCGACAGTTTCTTCGCATCCGAACTCATTTGCGGCATCACAAAACCGTCTTTCATATCCTGAGCATTCGGGAAGATGGAGCGGGTGTTAACCAATTCGGCAGGCATTTTCTCGCGTGCCGGTTTGCTTGCGGGCGCGAAGGTAACGGCAATGCCGTTTTTCGCAGCCACTTCGGGATCAAGCGTATAGTTGATGTATTTGTGGGCATTGGCGATGTTTTTCGCATCGGCGGGAATCAGCCAAGATTCAATCCAGAAGCCCATACCCTTCGGCGTCAAAACTTCAATGCCGACGTTGTTTTTCACTTCTTCGGAACGGGCTTTCGCCAAGTTCAAGTCGCCGCCGTTACCCGCTGCGAGACAGATGTCGCCGCGCGCCAGTTCGTCAATGATAGACGGGCTGAAACGTTTTACATCAGGACGGATGGCTTTCAGCACTTCCGCCGCCGCTTTCAAATCATCAGGATTTGTGCCTTTGGGGTCTTTACCCAAGTAGTTCAGCAAAATCGGGAACATCTCGCTCGGCGTGTCCCACAAGGCGATACCGCATGATTTCAGCTTGTTGGTGTATTCAGGCTTGAACAGCAAATCCCAACCGTTTTCAGGCAGCTTGCCGCCCAACAGTTCTTTGCCCTTTGCTGTAATTGCCAAAGTGTTGACGCCGGAGAAATAAGGAACGGCATACTGGTTGCCCGGATCGGCAGTTTCCAGCATTTTCAACAATTCGGGATCGATGTTTTTGTAATTGGGAATCAGGTCTTTATTGATTTTTTGATAGGCACCCGCCTCGATTTGACGGGGCAGGAAGGCAATACCGGGAACGACCAAGTCATAGCCGGATTTACCGGTCAGCATTTTGGCTTCGAGGGTTTCGTTGTTTTCGTAAAGGTCGTAGGTCAGCTTCAGCTTATTGGCTTTTTTGAAGTCTTCAACGGTGCTCTCGTCAACGTAGTTCGACCAGTTGTAGATGTTCAAAGTATCGGTGGCGGCTGCTTCGGCATTGGCAGCAGGCGCGCTGCCTGCTTGAGGTTGCTCGGTTTTTTTCTCGCCACCGCCGCAAGCGGCCAGCGATAATGCCGCCAATACGGCTAATACGGATTTTTTCATACGGGCAGATTCCTGATGAAAGATTGTTAACGGAAAATGAACACTCTGCACCCCATCAATACCCCGGCGCAAAGCGGGGCTATTGTAATGGAAGTAAGTGAGAACTCAAAGCAATATCTGACTGATTTTTATTGAAATAAGGCACGATTTCTTAGGCTCGGGAAAACGGCGTTGCACAAGATGTCGTTTTTGGGCAAAATACGGGCGATTTACGCGCGCGAACAGAGAAAATACTTGCATATAGAGGAATCTGTCTTTAAAATTGCGCGTTTACAGAATTTATTTTTTCAGGAGATATTCAATATGGCAAACAGCGCACAAGCCCGCAAACGTGCCCGCCAATCGGTTAAACAACGCGCCCACAACGCCAGCCTGCGTACCGCATTCCGTACCGCAGTGAAAAAAGTGTTGAAAGCAGTTGAAGCCGGCGACAAAGCTGCTGCTCAAGCAGTTTACCAAGAGTCCGTCAAAGTCATCGACCGTATCGCTGACAAAGGCGTATTCCACAAAAACAAAGCAGCCCGCCATAAGAGCCGTCTGTCTGCCAAAGTAAAAGCATTGGCTTAATCTTTTCCGCCCATCGCCTTGGCGTGTTACCGCGTCGGGACAGGCAAGCAGATAACGATGCCCCTGAGGTCTTAACCTTTCAGGGGCATTGCCGTATGTGGTGCAAGTTGATGTAAACTTTTCAGACGACCTGCCGTAAAGCAGGCGCAAGGCGGTAAAATGCGGTTTAATCTGTTTTTCACACGATTAATCCCGATTTTCAGGCAAAAGGTCGTCTGAAAACACCCAATCGGCAATCCCATGAATGAAATGATGAACAAGATGTTGAAACACGATTTGGCGCAAAGCAATGCCCTAAAGAACAAAAAACCGTCATTCTCCAAATGTCGGCGCGCTTTGATGCTTATCCTTATCGGCGGAACAGCCGCTCCTGCCGCCTACGCCGACACGGCTTTGCAATGCACCTCTATTCAAGACAATGCTACCCGTTTGGCGTGTTACGACAGCATTTACTCGGCTCAACTGCCGCCGCAAGCACCGCTGCCCGTCATTCGCGAAGAAACCGCCAAAGCACCGGTCGATTTGCCCAAAACCATCAGCACCAGCCGTGAGAAAAAGGCGGCGACGATTGTGTTTGACGAAAATAAAGAGCAATCCACCCTTTCGGAAGACAATCTACGCACCGCAGCCGATGCCTACACGCCACTGAGCCTGATGTACGATTTGGACAAAAACGACTCGCGCGGCTTGCTAAGCGTGCGCGAGCACAATCCCATGTACCTGATGCCCGCATGGTACAACAGCTCACCCAACCTCCATCCCCATTCCCCTTCACGCGGCACGACCAATCAGGAAAAATTTAGCGAACAGAAACACATAGAAACCAAACTGCAAGTTTCGTTCAAAAGCAAAATCGCCGAAGATTTGTTTAAAACCCGCGCGGATTTGTGGTTCGGCTACACCCAAAAATCCGATTGGCAGATTTACAACCAAGGCAGAAAATCCGCACCGTTCCGCAATACCGATTACGAACCCGAAATCTTCCTGACCCAGCCCGTGAAGGCAGATTTGCCGTTCGGCGGCAAACTGCGGATGGTCGGCGCAGGCTTCGTCCACCAATCCAACGGACAAAGCCGCCCCGAATCCCGCTCATGGAACCGCGTTTACGCATTGGCGGGGATGGAATGGGGCAAACTGACCGTCATCCCGCGCGTGTGGATGCGCGCCTTTGATCAGACCGGTGAAAACAACGACAATCCCGACATTACCGACTATATGGGTTATGGCGATTTGAAGCTGCAATACCGTCTGAACGACAAACAAAATATTTCGTCCCTTCTGCGCTACAATCCCAAAACCGGACACGGCGCGGTTGAAGCCGCCTATACTTTCCCGATTAAAGGCAAACTCAAAGGCGTCGTGCGCGGCTTTCACGGCTACGGCGAAAGCTTGATTGATTACAACCACAAACAAAACGGCATCGGCATCGGCCTGATGTTCAACGACTGGGACGGAATTTGACGCCCAACCCCGTTTTCAGACGACCTTTTACATCATGTTGCACGCAGGTCGTCTGAAAGCAAAACAAACACCCTTCCCATATTAAAAACACTCGTTTCCTATCGCCCAAACGCGTATAATGCAACGTTTGGGCGATATTTGTCGGAATGACACAGAAGATGACAGAACAAACGGCCGAAGGCGGAAAAGTTGCCAAGGCATTAAAAAAATATCTGATTACAGGCATGCTGGTATGGCTGCCGATAGCCGTAACCATTTGGGCGGTCAGCTATATCATATCAGCCGCCGACCGGCTGATCAGCCTGCTGCCCGAGCAATGGCAGCCACAATATTTCTGGGGATTCAATATTCCCGGCCTGGGCATTATTGCCGCCATCGTCGTCTTATTTCTGACCGGCGTGTTCGCCGCCAACGTTTTGGGGCGTCAAATCCTCGCCGCATGGGACAGCCTGTTGGGACGGATTCCCGTCGTCAAGTCCATCTATTCCAGCGTCAAAAAAGTATCCGAGTCCCTGCTCTCCGACAGCAGCCGCTCGTTCAGAACGCCCGTGCTGGTTCCGTTCCCTCAACCCAATATTTGGACGATTGCCTTTGTTTCAGGGCATATTCCCGACAAACTCAAAGGCAGCCTGCCGCACGATGACGACTATCTTTCCGTCTATGTGCCGACCACGCCCAACCCGACCGGCGGCTATTACATCATGGTGAAAAAAAGCGACGTGCGCGAACTCGATATGAGCGTGGACGAAGCATTGAAATATGTGATTTCGTTGGGCATGGTGATGCCGGATGACTTGCCGCTCAAAGCCCAAGCCGAAATACGATGTTTAGAAAAATAAACTAGAGATGGCAAACACATGACACATGGTCCTTTTGGCCTTGATTCATGGCTATTTACATTGTCATTATTGTTTTTAGCTGTTGTATAGTGAATTAACTTTAAACCAGTACGGCGTTGCCTCGCCTTGCCGTACTATCTGTACTGTCTGCGGTTTCGTCGTCTTGTCCTGATTTAAATTTAACCCACTATACTTTGGCGTTGGGAAAATCGTGATGACTGAAATTTTCAGACGAGCTGAACGCATAAACCAACAGCCTGAAAGTTTATTCAACCTCAAAATATAAACATGAAATATTTATCTGCTTTACTGCTTGCCTTGTTTCTGCCCAATCTAGCCGTCTCCGCACCTGTAACCAACAGTAAAGGCGAAGAGGTATTCCTATTTGATTGGTACAAACAACCCGCTTTCAAAAAGCTTTGGCACGAACAAGTCGGCAAACATGCACCCAAAGCCCCTATGCACAATTGGGTGCGTAAAATGGCAGGTCCGATGCCGCCGCTGGAAAGTGTGAAAATCGGCGGCAAGACCTACTACTACACCACCATGTGCCAACCGCATAACTGCGGAGGCAACAACATGTATATTCTGACTGACAAACAACATATCGCTGCTTATCATGTTGTTTATAAAAATGATGACTCCTTTTCTGCAGACAATCCGGATCAAATCTACATTTACGGTAAACCCACGGAGGCAGAATTAAATTTTCTGAAGGCAGAATGGCGTAAAGAACAAAACAATTAAGGTGTCTTTTTTCAGACGACCTTTTCCTTCTTTTCAAATTGAACAATATAAAAAGGTGATTTTATGCGTACCAACTATTGCGGCCTAATCAGCGAGCAATACTTAGACCAAACCGTAACCGTCAAAGGCTGGGTGCACCGCCGGCGCGACCACGGCGGTGTGATTTTTATCGACTTGCGCGACCGCGAAGGCATCGTCCAAGTCGTAATTGACCCCGATACGCCCGAAGCGTTTGCCACTGCCGATTCCGCCCGCAACGAATACGTTTTGAGCATTACCGGCCGCGTGCGCAACCGTCCCGAAGGCACGACCAACGACAAAATGATTTCCGGCAAAATCGAAATCCTTGCCAAAGAAATCGAAGTCTTGAACGCTGCCGCTACGCCGCCGTTCCAAATTGACGACGAAAACATCAGCGAAAACGTGCGCCTGACCAACCGCGTTATCGACCTGCGCCGTCCGGTGATGCAGCGCAACCTGCGCCTGCGTTATCAAGTCGCTATGGGCGTTCGCCGTTATCTGGACGCACAAGGCTTCATCGACATCGAAACCCCGATGCTGACCCGCTCCACGCCTGAAGGCGCACGCGACTACCTCGTGCCGAGCCGCGTTCATCCTGGCGAGTTTTTTGCTTTACCGCAATCGCCGCAATTGTTCAAACAACTGTTGATGGTGGCGGGTTTCGACCGTTATTACCAAATCACCAAGTGCTTCCGTGACGAAGACCTGCGCGCTGACCGCCAGCCTGAATTCACCCAAATCGACTTGGAAACCTCGTTCTTGAACGAGGATGAAATCATGGACATCACCGAAGGTATGGCAAAACAAGTCTTCCAAGACGCGCTGGGCGTGGACTTGGGCGATTTCCCGCGTATGCCTTACGCCGAAGCCATGTTCTACTACGGCTCTGACAAACCCGATATGCGCATCAGCCTGAAATTTACCGAGCTGACTGACTTGATGAAGACCGAAGAATTCAAAGTCTTCCGTGGCGCAGCCGACATGAAAGGCGGCCGCGTGGTTGCCCTGCGCGTACCGAACGGCGCGAAATTCAGCCGCAAAGAAATCGACGAATACACCAAATTTGTCGGCATCTACGGCGCAAAAGGTTTAGCGTACATCAAAGTGAACGACGTCAGCAACCTCTCCAACGGCGAAGACAGCGGCCTGCAATCTCCAATCGTGAAATTCCTGTCCGAAAACGCCCTGAAAGAAATCATTGCCCGTACCGGAGCACAAAACGGCGACATCATCTTCTTCGGCGCAGACAAAGCCAAAGTCGTGAACGAAGCCATCGGCGCGTTGCGTATCAAAGTCGGTTTGGAACACGGCAAAGACAACGGCTACTTCGTGGACGAATGGAAACCTTTGTGGGTCGTCGATTTCCCGATGTTCGAATACGACGAAGACGCCGACCGCTACGTTGCCGTACACCATCCGTTTACCGCGCCTAAAGAAGGTCACGAAGACCTGATGGTTTCCGACCCGGCAAACTGCCTGGCACGCGCCTACGATATGGTGTTGAACGGCTGGGAAATCGGCGGCGGTTCTATCCGTATCCACCGTGCCAACGTACAGGAAAAAGTGTTCGCCGCGCTGAAAATCAGCCCTGAAGAGCAACAGGAAAAATTCGGCTTCCTCTTGGACAACCTGAAATTCGGCGCACCTCCGCACGGCGGTTTGGCATTCGGCCTCGACCGTCTGGTAACACTAATGACCGGCGCTGAATCTATCCGCGACGTGATTGCCTTCCCGAAAACCCAACGCGCCCAATGTCTGCTGACCAATGCGCCGAATGTGGTGGACGACAAACAGCTGCGCGAATTGAGCTTGCGCCTGCGTCAAAAAGCGACCGAAAATAAAGAAGCGTAATTTTTAAAAGCAGGTTAGCAACACCTGACAGTCAAAAGGTCGTCTGAAACCTAATTACACAGGTTTCAGACGACCTTTTTCATTGTTGGTAGCAAAGTATTGCGGAAAAGAGCTTTTTAGTTCGGATTTGCTGCATGGTTCATGCTTTGGGGAGTTTTATCTGTTTGATTTGTATGTATTCGAAAGCCGTTGCTGATTTTTGTAAGCAGGGAAAAAAGGGGAGTGCATCGTGGTAAAAGAGGTTGTCTGATATTGAATCTAGGATTGTTATTATTCTTATGATTATGCGCTATTTGCAGGAAGGACTTATATAAATAGGACGTTTTGCATCATGTAATATTTATTACAGTTAATATTTTTTAACAAATCCAATGTTAAGGTTGTTTATTTTTTTTGTTATTTTGATTTTTAATACTTGTATAACTTCGTAAAATATAAGAAAATTTCGCCATATCGCGTTTGTTTTTGAGTTTTTATGTTATTTGTTTAGCGGAGACTGTTAAGTAATAAATCCAAAGGGATGAAGTTGGAATGTAATATTATGAAAAATAATTTTAGAGGTGAATAATGTTGTTATTTACAATACTTGCGGTGTTGGTTCTTGGGATAATGTGCTTCTTGATGATTATCATGAGGATGCATATTAAACGCTTTGCCTATAACGTTACGCAGGATTATCGCTATGACTGTTTGTCCCAGCATTTTGTAGCGCGATTGGAGGGTGGAGTTATAAAACTACCTCAAGAAGTGGATATTAATGATACGGTCTTGGCTGCGGTCAGTGTTGAAACTTCTTTGTTGGGCAAATGGTTGTTGCCCTATATTAAGATTGAAACCCGCAAAGGTATTTGGAAACATTACATCGAATTTGGCGGTAGAGGCGTGAGATATTTGAACTTTAGCGATATGTTTGATGCTGAAAGTCGGGAAATTTCCTTGTGGGGCAGAAGGGTCTTGTTAAAAAATCAGGAAGTCAGACTGACTGTTTATCCGCGTATGTCTTTGGATGATAAAAAAATCCTAGTGCTTGCGCCGCACGCTGACGATGCGGAGTTGGCAGCTTACGGCCTGTATGAAAAATATGCTGCAAATGCGATGGTGGTAACGGTAACGGCAAGCGAAGCGGGGCGTTTCCATTATGAAAACCTTTTCTGCAAACAATGCCCAACGGAAACTAAGGAGCAATATTTGGAAAAGGGGCGGATGCGGGTCTGGAACAGTCTGACCGTTCCGCTTTTGGCAGGGGTATCGTCTGAAAACATTTTGCAGCTCGGTTTTTTTGATACAACGCTGAAAACTTTATACAACCACCCTGAACGTGAAATTCCTTCTGCGAAGCTGGAAACGGCAGATGTGGGTATTTTCCGGAGAGCCAATAAGTCTGTTATATCAGAGGGTTTGCACGGTGGTTCGAATTGGCATGATTTGGTGGACAATATGGCTTACGTCATCGAATCATTCCGTCCTGATGTTATCGTTACGCCTTCGCCGAATATTGATGTCCATACCGATCATCAATGTACTACCATCGCCGCTGTCGAGGCATTGAGAAAGTTGAATTACACCAACGGTTCGCTGTTTTTATATACGGTTCACTATTTGACCGACGATTATCCTTTGGGGAATGTCGGTGCTGCGTTGAGTCTGCCGCCGTTTTTTAGCGAAGAAGACAGTAGCGATATGTTGTATTTCCATTCAATTTATTCCCATCCCGTTGATAAAAAAACGCAAAACCATAAATTGTTGGCATTGGATGCGATGAACGATATTCGTCCGAATGCACGCAATTACATGGATTGGAAATATGTATTACGCAAGGGTTTGAGCCTGCTGTATCACGATATTACTTCTATCCATGTGGATCTGGTCAACCGATTTGTCCGCAGCAATGAATTTTTTTATGTTGTTCCTGTCAGCGATGTCCACAATCAGGAGACGTACCGAAAAATTATTTCTCGGGGCGGGAAGAATCACCTTCATTGATCCGATCTGAAATGTTTTCAGACGACCTTTAAATATACAAAGGTCGTCTGAAAACCTATAATGGCCTGAGATTTCATATATTGCAGCCGTTATGCCGACTTATTTTATTGCTGATTTACACCTGAGTGAAACCCGTCCTGAGTTGACCGAGCTGTTTTTGCGTTTCATGCGCGAAAAAGCACCGTCTGCGAGGGCGGTTTATATTTTGGGCGACCTATTTGATTTTTGGATAGGGGACGACGAACATTCCGAATTGACGGATACTGTTTCCCGTGCCGTCCGTAACGTTGCAGAGGGCGGGGTGGAATGTTTTTTTGTTCACGGAAACCGTGATTTCCTGATTGGTGGGAAGTTCGCAAGGCAAGCGGGCATGGTACTGCTGCCGGAATATTCTGTCGTCGATTTATACGGTACGCCGGCTTTGATTTGCCACGGTGATACTTTGTGTACCGATGATGTGCGTTATCAGAAATTCAGGAAAACAGTTCATCAAAAATGGTTGCAACGGTTGTTTCTCATGTTGCCCCTCAAGCTGCGTTTAAATATTGCGCGTAAAATCCGCCATACCAGTAAGCACGACAAGCAATATAAGGCTGCTGAAATTATGGATGTCAATCCCAAGTTTACCTCTGATACCATCCAAAATTACGGCGTCAGCTTGCTGATTCACGGACATACGCACCGCGAACATATCCACGAAGAGAACGCATATACGCGTATTGTGCTGGGAGATTGGCGTAGCGACTATGCTTCTATATTGGAAGTTGATGAGTACGGATACAGGTTTGTTGAGTTATAGATGTTTGATTTGCAAATGTTGAAAATATAAAAGGTCGTCTGAAAGTTTTCAGACGACCTTTTTAATGACGGAAAATCAAGGTCGGATTATTTCTGGCAGGGTTTAAACTGCCATCCGCTCTTTGCATGTCAGTTTTGCGTCTATCCAATCGTTTCCTCCGGGTAAGACTATTTGGGAAACCAGCGCATCCAAGTCGTGAAGGTAGGCTGAGGCTTTGGGGCTGTTGATGATTACGACGACAATCATCGGCTTGTCGCCCAGCCAGTAGCCTGCCAGTGCCCGCACGTTTTTGAGCGTGCCGGTTTTCAGACGCAGTCGGCTGCCGGGTTGCTTTAGGCGTTTTTTCAATGTTCCGTCCTGTCCGGCAATCGGCAGCGTGTCGATAAATTCTTGTTTAAACGGGCTGAAATAGGCTTTTTCCAGCATTTGCCCCATCATGTGCGCGGTAACGCGCTCGCTTCTCGATAAGCCCGAACCGTTTTCCAAAACCAAGTTTTCCGTATCTACCCCTGCAGTCGCCAATTCCAGGGAAACCGCTTCCGCTGCTTTTCTGCGTGCGGTTTCGCTGTCGCCGTTGCCGCCAAGTTTTAAGAATACGGACCGTGCAATCAGGTTGTTGGAATGTTTATTCATATCGGTCAGTATGTCTGACAACGGTTTTGAGCGCGAAACTGCCAGCGTTTTTGCGTTACTCGGTGCAGGAGCGGTTTTGAGGTCGTCTGAAATCGTACCGCCGAGTGCGCGCCATTGATTTACAAAGCTTTTGTGTGCAAATTCTACGGAGGAGAGCATATTGATATGCATTTCTTTGCCTAAACAACTCTCCGGAACCTTACCGCCGATATGTAGCTTCCCATCGGAATAGTTGGCACGCATATGATTTTGCAATGCGCCGCATTTCAAAGCGTTTGACAGTACGGTTTTGTTTTCAATAGGAATATCGGGTAAGGGTGGCGAGGTCTCGACGGTAATGCCGCCTGCACCATCTGACTCCGGTCTGAGCCAGACAACCTTGTAAGCCAGCATATTTGGATCGGGGGCGGTCATAAACGGTGAACCTGCGTCGGATTCGAAATCCGGCGGGTTGCCGACGGTACCCCAGAGATGGCGGTCGAGTACTAGGCTACCTTTAATATGCCTGATACCTTTGTTTTGCAGTTGTTGCAGGGCATCCTTCAGTCCGTCTTGGTCAAACACAGGATCGCCACTGCCTACCCAATAAATATCGCCTTCCAACGAATCGCCTTCAATATGTCCGTTGGTTTTAAATTCCGTTTTCCAGCGGTAATCCTTACCCAAAGCTTCAAAGGCGGAAAATGCTGTTAGCAGCTTCATTGTCGATGCCGGGTTGACTGAAGCATCTGCTCTGTGTGATTCGATAACTTTGCCGCTGTCCAATTCTTGAGCGTAAACGGCGATTTCGTCCGGCGGGATATTGCCGAGATTCAAGGCGTAGGCAGAGAACGGCATTAAACACAAATACCATGCCGCTACCGTTTTTTTCCAATTCATATTGTTGAGACTTCTGAAAATACATAAAGCATAATTATAAGACAAAGTATCATGATGGTAAAAAATAAATCAGATGCATCAATGTCTTGAATATACCTATTTTGGATTCATTACCTTCTAAAACAAAAGCTATCTAATGCATCAGCCGGTATTTTTTGAATTTATATAAATAAACAGAATCTTTACCTATTTTAAAAGATAAGTTAGATAAATGGAGGTGTAAGGATAGTTGTATTGAATATTGCATAAAACGGTAAATAGGTCTCTAAAATACGATATTTTTCAATTTCAAATATATATATCGGGTATTTTTTGGGATATAATATTAAAAATTAAAATCTATTAAAAATATATGGTTAAGTTGGTATCAAATAAAATAAATAAGGGATATGTCTTTTTTATCGGTGGTGTCAATTATTTATTGATTTCTTCAGTGATTATTTAAAAAAGTTGTGTTATATTGCGGAGGAATCGTTGAATTATTTTGAGATAGTAGAATCTGGAGGGGAATTATGAAAGATATAGCTAATTTCATCCGCGACGACATCAAATCCATGTCCGCCTACCGAATTGCCGACTTGCCCGAAGGCTTCATCAAGCTGGATGCAATGGAAAGCCCGTATCATCCGTTTGCCCGTTTCCCCGAGCTGTCAAACGAATGGCTGCGGCTGATTGCCCGAGCGCCGATTCATCTTTACCCCAATCCCGCCGCCAGCGGGCTGCAGGAAACTTTAAGAAAAGCCTTCAACATTCCTGAATCTGCCGCCATCGCTTTAGGAAACGGCTCGGACGAGTTAATCCAATTCATGACCCTGCTCGTTGCCCAATCTGGCGCAACCATGCTCGCGGTTGAACCGAGTTTTGTAATGTATCGGCACAATGCCGAGCTGTACGGTATGAATTATGTTGGTGTGCCGCTTAATGAAGATTTCACGCTTGATTTGCCTGCCGTTTTATCCGCCATCGACAAACATCAGCCCGCGTTGATTTTCATCGCCTATCCGAACAATCCGACAGGCGTATGCTTCCGCCGCGAAGAAGTGGAAGCCATTATCCACGCGGCGCGCGGTATCGTCGTTGTCGATGAAGCATACGGTGCATTCAGCCGCGACAGTTTTCTGCCGCAGACAGGCAGCATTGAAAATTTGGTTGTGATGCGCACCATCAGCAAAATCGGTTTTGCCGGACTGCGCATCGGCTATGCGGCAGGAAGCCCCGCCGTAATGGGCGAGCTGGCGAAAATCCTGCCGCCCTACAATATGAACCAATTAAGCTTGGCGACCGCCAAATTCGCCCTGCAACACCACGACGCGATTCAGACGACCATCGATATTTTAAAAGCCGAGCGCGAACGCGTTTTCAACGAATTTTCCGCCATAGGTCGTCTGAAAGCCTTCCCCAGCGAAGCGAATTTCATTACCGTGCGTGTTCCCGATGCGGACGCATTGTTTAACACGCTTAAAGAAAACCGCATCCTAATTAAGAAACTCCACGGCACGCATCCGCTTTTGGCGCAATGCGTCCGCATTACCATCGGCAGTCCCGAGCAAAACGATGCCGTACTGGACATTATCCGCAAGCTTTATGCCTGATTTTTTAAAACCTCACAGAGAGTAAACCTATGACCATCACTCAACTTCACCTTGCCAATTTCCTGCAGCTTGTCGAAGAAGCAGGCTCGCTGACCAAACTTGCCCGCAAATGCGGTTACGACAACGCGGCATCCCTGTCCCAACTGAAACGCCGCCTTGAAGAGCAGGCAGAAGACGAAAAAGCGCGCGGCATCCGCCCCAGCCTTGCCGCCAAACTCGAAGCCGGCATGCACAAACGCAAAGGCTGGTTAAACCGCGACCACAGCAAAGATAAAGAAAAAGCCGCAGCCGCCGAAGCCGCCCGCCAAGAGCGTGCCGCCCAAGAAGCCGCAGCCGCTGCACCGGCATTCCATATGCCCGCAGAAGGCCGCGCAGTCAGCATCACCCGCAACACCAGCGAAACCCAAATCACCCTCAGCCTCAACCTCGACGGCACCGGACAATACCGCCTCGACACCGGCGTCCCCTTCCTTGAGCATATGCTTGCCCAAGTCGCCCGCCACGGCATGATCGACCTCGACATCACCTGCAAAGGCGATTTGCACATCGACGACCACCACACCGTCGAAGACATCGGTATCGTACTCGGACAAGCCCTGAAACAAGCCTTGGGCAGCAAAGCCGGTATCCGCCGTTACGGCCATGCCTACGTTCCGCTCGACGAAGCCTTGAGCCGCGTTGTCATCGACCTCTCCGGCCGTCCCGGACTCGTGTACAACATCGACTTCACCCGCGCCCTCATCGGACGTTTTGACGTTGACCTGTTTGAAGAATTCTTCCACGGCGTCGTCAACCACAGCATGATGACCCTGCACATCGACAACCTCAGCGGCAGCAACGCCCACCACCAAGCCGAAACCGTATTCAAAGCCTTCGGCCGCGCCCTGCGCATGGCGGCAGAATACGACCCGCGCATGGCAGGACAAACCCCGTCCACCAAAGGCACCTTGAGCGACGAATCCGTTGCCGTTGAAGTTACCGTTGAAGAAGAAGCGCAAAGCGAAGCGTAATCCGCTTTAAAAAAGGTCGTCTGAAAACCGGAAAATAGGTTTTCAGACGACCTTTGAACATGATAAGGACGCTTAATTATTGGTGTCTTTTGCTGTTTTATGTTTTAAATAAGACGAGATTGCGGAAAGTATGGGGAATATACTGAATCTTTGATACCGTTTCAGTCGTCAACCATCATTCCCGCTTGCATAGAAATAACGAAGCAGGAAATTTCTGTCTAAATGACGATAAAAGAAAAGGTCGTCTGAAAACCTGTTTTCTAGTTTTCAGACGACCTTTTGGCAGATTGAGGATGGTTTATTGACGTTTCGCGCCGTAACCGCCGATTAAGTGTTCGCTGCCGTCTTTGTTTTGCAGGCCGTAGGTGCCGCCGATTTCTGCGGCGGACGGACCGAAGAATTTACCGCTCAAATTACCTTTCAAGCCGGCTGCGGCAGCTTCGACCTTGCCGAGGAAGAGGTTGCCGTTTTCCCATTTTGCCGTACCTTTCATGTCGTATTTTTCATCGGCTTCGGTTACACGGCGGCCGTTGGTATCGAGAGAATGGAATTGGGAGTTGGCAGTCTCAAAACGCACGCCTTTCAAGCCGAAATCGACGATGGCTTTGACATTGGCGGTCAGCTGACGGCTTTGATCGTCTTTCACAACGTAGGCTGTGGTCAGGCCGTTGTAAGTTGCTGTGCCGCTGGCAGGGAGGGCGGTAAATTTGGTTTCATCGCCCAAGCTTTGATAGCCGTGAATCACACCGGAGTTCGGATCGATATAGTGAGCGAAAGTTTGGTAAGTCCAACCGGCTGCGGCAGGATCGTGCATAACGATTTGCGTACCATCGACAAAGCGGATGACGTAAATCCCATCAAATCGTTTGTCAAACACCAAGCCATCGGCATCGGTACGGAAATAGGCAATTTGATTCGTTGTATCTTGAGTATATTTTGTCAAACCTGCACGGAGTTGACGGTTTAAGTCATATAATTCTGACAGCTCTTTAATCTTGGCTTCAATTTCTGCAATTTTGTTTGTATCAATGCCTTCAGTACCACCTTCTTTTGCTTTTTTAAGGTTTTCTCGTTCAGTCTTCAATTGTTTGAAAATTTCGACGATACGGTCATCCAAAGTTGATTTGCCGTATTCGTATTTGGTATTTTTTTCGCTGCCGTCTTGTTCACTGACATCGGCTTTGGTATTGCCTTTGGAATTAATTTTTACGATGAGTGAATCGGTAGTTGTCCACGCGGGTTGTGTTGCGCTGCCATTCACATTTTTATTGAATAGTACAACTCCATCCAATTTCACTTCATCGTTGGCTTTAAAATCTAAAGAGCTGATTAAACCGCCTTGATCTTTGTTTTGGTTGTCAGTTTGGAATTGCTCTCCTGTTTCTTTTTGGCGCAACTGAACATTCGGATTGCCTTGTTGTGCGCTTGCTGAAGAAATAAAGCTGGTGTGCAGCGGAGTGTCAAGGTTTAAGGCTGGAAGCGGGGCTTCGTCTTGCAGTTCTTCAAGTTTGTCGGCTTTGTTGCTGAGAGTGGGGGTCTGGGCTGTGCTGTTATCGTTATTGGCATTGCCGGTATTTGCGTTGTTATTGTTGCCGGTACCGCCGTTTTTGGCAGGACTGCCGCTGCCGCCGGTAGATGTCGAGCCGGTGGAAAGTGCGGCGGTATCGCCACCGCCGCCACCGCCGCAGGCTGAAAGGATTGCCGCGCTGACGGCGGTGAGGATGATGGTTTTGATTTTGGTGTTGATTGCAGACATATTGTCCCCCTTTTTTTGGTTGAAATGGTGCGTTTTTATCAAACGGCATAAATCCAATATCATAGATACAATCATGACAAAAACAAAATGTTATTTGTGTTTTGCAGGGAGATGGGTGAGTTGGCGGCGGTTTGTGTTTGATTTTTGCGACAAAAGATTGTTTAAAGATGTTGAACGGTTGATTGTGCCATGTGCGGAAAGGTAATGGGGTGGAAATGGCGGCAGGGGGTAAATTCTGCTCTTACCTTAATACATTAAAAAAGGTCGTCTGAAACCCAAAAATCAGGTTTCAGACGACCTTTTGTCAACGTTTTTATCAGAAGCGGTAATTCACGCCCAAGGCAAACTCGCGACCGCGCTCGTAGAAGGGAGTACGACCGTTGCCGTCGGGGAAGCGTTGGCTGTGCGAACGGTATTGCTTGTTGCCGATGTTGTTGACGGCGAAGTTGACGTTCAGGTTGTCTTTTTTCAGCGGCTGCCAGTTGGCGTAGATGTCGTGTACGCCGTAGCCTGATTTCTTGCCGTGTATCGTGCCTTGTCCGCGGGCGACATCGGTGTATTTCACGCTTTGGGCGTAGCGGCCGCGCCAGCCGATTTCGAGTTTGGGGTTTTCAAACTGATAAGACAGGCCGGTCAGCCATTGGCGGCCGGTGTTCCAGAAGGTGAACGAGCTTTCGTGGTCTTCCGCTTGAATCGGGCTTTCGCCGTAGTACATTTCGCCGTTCAGACGGGGTTTGACGTAGGACACGCCGGCGCGTGCGGTCAGGCCGCCCCAGCGGTAGGATGCGTCAAGTTCGTAGCCGTAGGTTTTGAGCGTGCCGCCGTTGTAAATCTTGCCGCGCTCGGTGATGGAGGCGGTATTGTTGTTGATTTTTGCCCAACGATAGACGATGAGGTCTTTGATGCGTTGGTGGAACACGCTGCCGCTGACGTTGAAGTTGTCGTTGCGCCATTTGAAGCCGAGTTCAGCACGGCGGGCGGTTTCGGCTTTGAGGTTGCTGTCCAAATCGGCGGCGGCGCCTGCGCGTTCGTTAGCCAACAGGGCTTCGTTCAGGCGGGGCGCACGGCTTGCCTGATTGAGGTTTGCCAAGAGGGAGAAGTTGTCGTTGATGTCCCAAATCGCGCCGATGCTGGGGTTGAGCTGACCGTGCGACGCGCTTTGTTTGCTGGCGGCGTTGTATTTGAAATGGTCGTAACGCAGGCCGGTGGTCAGGGTAACGGGGTGCAGGTTCCAGATGCCTTCCGCGTACACGCCGTATTCGGATTTCTTCTCTTTGTCGCGGTCATACAGGCCGAGAATCTTCAGCCACGCGCCTTTGTCGGACGGCTCGGAGGTTTCGTGGCGGTAGTTGACGCCGTATTTCACCATGTGTCCGTCGCCGAAGGAGCTGGCGAGGTTCAGATTCGCGCCGGTCGCTTTGATTTTGCTTAACTCAAGCTGGCCGAGGGGAACGCCGCCTTGAGCCGTGCCGGAGGCGTGGGCTTTCGGGGAAGGCGCGCCTTTAGGCGGCTTGGTGTCGTCGGTATTGATTTGGAAGACGTTGGCATCGATTTTGTCGATAAAGCCGACGTTGCGGCCGCGGTATTCCAGATTGTAGGATTGCTCTTTTTGATAAGTGCCGTCCACGCCGACGTAGCTGTCAACATTTTGGAACTCGGCTTTGTCGGTGCGGTTGCCTTTTTGGTATTCCTGACGGTAGGTCAGGCGGATGCCGTGGTCGTCGTTGAAGTCGTAGCCGATTTTGGCGAGGTAGCTGTGCTGTTTCAGACGACTGCCGCGGTTGACATTGCCGTTGCCGTCTTTGTAGTCGCGGTTGTTGAGGAAGTTGCCTGCAAACAGGGCATCGAAGCCGTTTTGATAGCCGTAAACCGCTGCGTTGCCGGTTGAGCCTTTATTGCTGCTCAAGCCCGCGCCGAGTTTGAAACCGAAAGGTTTGCCGTCCGTCAGCAGGTCTTTCGCGTCAACCGTCGTTACGCGGATGGTACCGCCGACCGCACCCAAGCCCGCGCTCGCCGCACCTGTGCCTTTTTCGACGTTGATGCTTTTCACTAAAGCAGGGTCAAGCTGGAAGCGGCTTTGGTGGTGGAAGATTTTGGTGGATTGGCTGGTGCCGTCCACTTCCAGATTAATCTTGTCTTCGCCGACGCCGCGGATGCTGTAAAACTGCGCCACACCGTTGCCGCCGCCGACATCCATGCCGATTTGGTCTTTCATGACTTGTTTCAAATCGGTCGAAGTTTCGCGGTCAAGCTGGTTGCGGGTAACGCGGGTCGGTACGGCAGTACCGGTAACGACGACTTCTTTCAGTTCGGCAGTTGCTTCGGGGCGAACGTTGTCTGCATGGGCAAAACCTGAAGACAGTGCCAGCACCATGATGCTGAAACGGAAGGCGGGGGAATGGGGGGATTTCATGTTCTTCCTCTAGTTGGGTGATTAAGGGTGTTGCGTTAAAGCAAGAGTGTATATTCTAATATTTTTTGATAATGATTTGCAAACAATATACATTACTCTGAGAATATTAATCATATTTTCAGAGGCCTACATTTATTGATGCTCTTTAACCGAATGTGGCGGAAACCGGATTTTCAGAAGGGCTGGCGATATTTTTGCTGTCGGCATCGCGTTGTTTGATGGCTGCGGCATCGCTGGTGGGGATGAGAAACCTGTGTTTTAGAAAGAGGGGGCTTGTTGTATAGTGGATTAAATTTAAATCAGGACAAGGCGACGAAGCCGCAGACAGTACAGATAGTACGGCAAGGCGAGGCAACGTCGTACTGGTTTAAAGTTAATCCACTATAATGCGGATATTTGGATGGAGGGATGGCGTATAGAGAAAGGTCGTCTGAAACCCTGATTTGTGGTTTCAGACGACCTTTTTTTAATCAAATCAAATTACTTCGCAGCCTTAAACGCGTCGGTAACCTGTTTGGAAGCGTTCAGCAATTCTTGCGCGCCGCCCGCCGCCAAGTAGGTTTCGGGAACGAGGTAAACCACTTGTCCTTTTTTCCATGCGGTTGTTTCGGCGACCAGCGGATTGTTCAACACGTCTTTCGCCGCCTGTCCTTCTTCGCCGATGGCAGCGCCCCTGTCAAGGACAAACAGCCAGTCGGGATTTTTCTCTTTCAAGTATTCGAAGCTGACGGGCTGACCGTGGCTGCCTTCTTTGATGGCTTCGTCAACGGCCGGAACGCCGATGTCTTTGTGCAGCCAGCCGCCCAGTCGTGAAGACGGGCCGAAGGCGGACATTTTCCCGCCGTTGACCAAAATCACCAAACCTTTGCCTTTACCTTGCGCGGCAGTTTTCGCAGCGTCGAAAGATGCGTCGATTTCCGCCTTCAGCTTGTCGGCTTCCGCCTGTTTGCCGAAGATTTGCGCCAGCGCGTCGATACGCTCTTTGGCACTTTCTTTGAGGTTGGCGGTATCGGCGGTCATTTCGATGGTCGGCGCAATGGCGTTCAACTTGTCAAACGCTTTGGCTGCGCGGCTGCCGATGATGATGAGCTGCGGCTTATAGGCGTTGAGCGCCTCGTAATCCGGCTCGAACAGCGTACCGGCAGGTTTTGTCGTTTTGAAATATTCGTCCAAATAAGGCAGCAGGTTTTTGTCGATGGACAAACCGGTTTTCACACCCAATTTGTTTAAAGTATCGAGCATACCCAAATCGTAAACGGCGATGCGTTCGGGATTTTGCGGTACTTTCGCGTCGCCGCGCGTCGTTTTGACGGTCAAACCCGCGCCTTCGGTTTGGGCTGCGGAAGCGGTTTGGGCGTTTTGGTTTGAAGCGGAATCTTTCGGCGAACACGCACCCAAAGCAAGGGCGCAGCATACGGCTAAAGCAGTTAAACGTAACATGGGATAATTTCTCCGTTGTCGGGTTCGGGGCAGATAATATGGACGGGTCGTCTGAAAATCCGCAAAGCGGATGCACGCATCAAATACCTGTTCCAATCCTGCCGTTGTCAAAAAAAGGTTTGGAAAATGCCAGATTGAGAAATCTGATAGACGGACAGGTCGTCTGAAAACCGAAGCTGATTCAGACGACCTGCCCGTATTTTACCCGCTCTTTTTAGAAGCGGTAGTTAACGCCCAAGCGTACATCACGTCCGGTACCTGGTAGGGTATTGGTCCAGCGTTGACTGTGCGGATAGTAGAACTTGTTGAACACGTTGTTAACTGAAAGATTGATATTGAGCGTGTCTTTGCCCAATGGTTTCCAGTTGGCGAAGACATCGTTCACACCGAAACCTTGGCGTACAACGTTTTCCAGTTTGCCGTCGCGACCTTTTTGACCTGCCACCAATATCGAACCCACGGCTTTTTGAACATAGCGTCCGCGCCAGCCGATTTCCAGATTCGGATTTTGGAAGCGGTAGGCAAGGGAAGCCGTCCAAGTGCGGCCGGTTTGTGCGCCAAACTCGGGGTTCGCGCTTAACAATTTATCTTTGTGTGTATCGTAAAAACGCGGTTTGCTGTGGCTTACGCCGACTTTGGCAGTCAAGCCGCCGGTGCGGTAGGACGCGCCCAATTCGTAACCGTGGTTTTTGATGTAGCCGGCATTGACGGCTTCACGGATGGCGACAGAGTCGTGGCGGTTTTGCGGATTGGCAAGCGCGTCTTTGATGGTCTGCCAGAAGTAGCTGCCGTTTGCGGCAAACGTGCCGTCGTTGTAGTTGAAACCGATTTCGGTATTGCGCGCGCGTTCGGCTTTGGTGCCGTCGGCAATCGAGATGATGCCGCGCTTGCCGTGGGTTTGCAGCGCGTCATACAGGCGCGGGCTGCGGCTGGCGTAGTTGTGGCTTGCGCTGAAGCTCCAGTGTTCGTGCGGCTGCCAAATCACGCCGAAACTCGGGTTAAGGCTGCTGCTTGAAACGGTTTTGCCGTCATGGGTTTTCACCTTGAAGCGGTCGTAACGCAGTCCGCCGGTCAGGGTAAAGCCGTTAATTTCGTGAATGGCTTCGATATACGCGCCGGTATCGGTTTTGGTCGGGTTGGACAGTTTGTAGGAATGGACAAGATCCATAACTTTCTTGTCTTTCGCTTTTTCTTCATCGGTCTTATCTATTTCTTTTTTAGGATCTTTGGGGTCTGGTTTCTTACCGGAGATCTTAAATTCGTTGTTCAAAAACGCTTGCGGCTCGATTTCCTGATGGCGGTAGTTGATACCGTATTTCAACAGGGTTTGTTCGGCAAGGCGGCTGTCGAAGTTGAAGTTCGCACCACGAGTGGCGATTCGGGTATGGTTAGGGCCGACCACATTGCCTGCGTAACCGCTGCCGCTGTCATCGGCGGAATAGCGTTCGTTTTCCAACACATAGGCGTTGGCGTTCAGTTTTTCGACAAAGCCCAGGTTTTTACCCGTGTACTCCAAGTTGGTGTTGGATTGGGTAGTTTCACGGTATGAGGGTTTCTGCCTGTCTTTTGCAGGGTCGGACTCGAAGATTGTAAACTCTTCACGCACAGTACGGATGCCTCGGTGCTGGTCTTTCATGTGGCTCAACACGATGCGGTGGTCGCCGTCGCCGAAGGTTGTTCCGATTTTGGCCAGGTAGCTGCGTTTGTCCAGTGCGCTGTAAGGTACGGTTTTGCCGCCGTTGGGACTTTTGTAGCCTTTACCTGCTTCGTACTCTTTTTCATCGTTGCGGTTGTAAGAGAACAAACCGTCGAAGTTGCCCTCTTTTCCGAATACGCTTGCGCCGTAGTTTACGCCGTCATTAGAGGCATAGCCGCTGCTGAGGCGCACGCCCCAGTTTTTATCCAAGCCTTTGAGCAGGTCTTGGGCATCGACGGTTTTGGCGATGATCGCGCCGTTGGTTGCGCCGATACCGGCAGAGGCGGAACCCGCGCCTTTTTGTACGGAAACGACTTTAACCAAAGCGGGATCGACAATAAATCTGCCTTGGTGGTAAAGGATTTGGCTGTCGGAATAGGCGTTGTCCACCTTGATGTCGACAGAGTTCTGACCCATGCCGCGCAAGGTCATGTGTTGGGATGTGCCGTTACCGCCGCCGAAATCGATGGCAGGTTCTTCTTTTAACAATTCGCGCAAATCGGTTGATGTGCTTTCGTCTTTTTGACGAAGGGTGACGATATTAGTTTTGACCTTGCTGCCTTGGCGGTCGCCTTTTACGGTAACGGTATCAAGGGTAACGCTTTCTTTCGCTTCGTTTTCCGCGTGGGCAAAACCGGCGGCGAGTGCCATTGAAAGCAGGCTGAAGCGGAACAGGGGTGAAGTCATGGAAATTTCCTTCTGTTGGATAAGTTTCAGTTAATCAATAAATTATTTATTAATAATAATTTTTATTTATTTTAAAGGTGGGATATTATTTTGTAAAGGTGTGCATAGTTTTGCGCCAATAATGTTTGGTTTTTTGTTGATTGAAGCATGTGAAGCCCACCGTCTGTAAAAGGTCGTCTGAAAATGCCTGCCTGCTTGATCAGCATTGAAAGTAGGGCGGGGATGGTGCGCAACTTGCCATGTCTGTTTTCAGACGACCCCGCATAGAAAATTTTTACTTCTTCCCTTGAATTTATCGGGACAAACCCTAATTTGCCGCTGTGTTAAGGTAAGTTTGTTGACAAACTTGCCGCCTTCTTTTTCAAACCGCATCTGCCGGATGAAGGCAGATGATTGTTTTCAAACTATTTATCGGAGCATAAAACATGACCATCCGTCCTTTACACGACCGCGTCGTCGTCAAACGCTTGGAAGCTGAAGAGAAAACCGCATCAGGCATCGTCTTGCCGGGCGCAGCCGCTGAAAAACCCGACATGGGCGAAGTGATCGCCGTAGGTGCGGGCAAAATCGGCAAAGACGGCGAACGCCGTCCGCTGGATGTCAAAGTCGGCGACAAAGTGATTTTCGGCAAATACAGCGGTCAAACCGTAAAAGCCGACGGCGAAGAGCTGTTGGTAATGCGCGAAGAAGACATTTTCGGGATTGTGGAATAAGCATTCCGTGCATTCAAAACGACAGGTCGTCTGAAAAGGCGTACAAGGTTTTCAGACGACCTCAGACAGAATCAAATGTATTAAATAAATTAGGAGAATCAAAATATGGCAGCAAAAGACGTACAGTTCGGTAACGAAGTCCGCCAAAAAATGGTCAGCGGCGTGAACACTCTGGCAAACGCCGTCCGCGTAACCTTGGGCCCTAAAGGCCGCAACGTAGTGGTTGACCGCGCATTCGGCGGCCCGCACATCACCAAAGACGGCGTTACCGTCGCTAAAGAAATCGAATTGAAAGACAAATTCGAAAACATGGGCGCGCAAATGGTGAAAGAAGTCGCGTCCAAAACCAACGACGTAGCGGGCGACGGTACGACTACCGCCACCGTACTGGCGCAAGCCATCGTAGCCGAAGGTATGAAATACGTTACCGCCGGCATGAACCCGACCGACCTGAAACGCGGTATCGACAAAGCCGTCGCCGCTTTGGTTGAAGAGCTGAAAAACATCGCCAAACCTTGCGACACTTCCAAAGAAATCGCCCAAGTCGGCTCGATTTCCGCCAACTCCGACGAACAAGTCGGCGCGATTATTGCCGAAGCGATGGAAAAAGTCGGCAAAGAAGGCGTGATTACCGTTGAAGACGGCAAATCTTTGGAAAACGAATTGGATGTCGTCGAAGGTATGCAGTTCGACCGCGGCTACCTGTCCCCTTACTTCATCAACGACGCGGAAAAACAAATCGCCGCGCTGGACAACCCGTTTGTATTGCTGTTCGACAAAAAAATCAGCAACATCCGCGACCTGCTGCCTGTTTTGGAACAAGTGGCAAAAGCCAGCCGTCCGCTGTTGATTATCGCTGAAGACGTAGAAGGCGAAGCCTTGGCGACTTTGGTCGTGAACAACATCCGCGGCATCCTGAAAACCGTTGCCGTTAAAGCCCCGGGCTTCGGTGACCGCCGCAAAGCCATGTTGCAAGACATCGCCATCCTGACCGGCGGTACCGTGATTGCCGAAGAAGTCGGCCTGTCTTTGGAAAAAGCCACTTTGGAAGACTTGGGTCAAGCCAAACGCATCGAGATCGGTAAAGAAAACACCACCATCATCGACGGCTTTGGCGACGCTGCCCAAATCGAAGCGCGTGTTGCCGAAATCCGCCAACAAATCGAAACCGCAACCAGCGATTACGACAAAGAAAAACTGCAAGAGCGCGTTGCCAAACTGGCAGGCGGTGTGGCAGTGATCAAAGTCGGAGCTGCTACCGAAGTCGAAATGAAAGAGAAAAAAGACCGCGTGGAAGACGCGCTGCACGCTACCCGCGCAGCCGTTGAAGAAGGCGTGGTTGCCGGCGGCGGCGTAGCCCTGTTGCGCGCCCGTGCCGCTTTGGAAAACCTGCACACCGGCAATGCCGACCAAGACGCAGGCGTACAAATCGTCTTGCGCGCCATTGAGTCTCCGCTGCGCCAAATCGTTGCTAACGCAGGCGGCGAGCCTAGCGTAGTTGTGAACAAAGTGTTGGAAGGCAAAGGCAACTACGGTTACAACGCAGGCTCCGGCGAATACGGCGACATGATTGAAATGGGCGTACTCGACCCCGCCAAAGTAACCCGTTCCGCGCTGCAACACGCCGCGTCTATCGCCGGCTTGATGCTGACGACCGACTGCATGATTGCCGAAATCCCTGAAGAAAAACCTGCTATGCCTGATATGGGCGGCATGGGTGGAATGGGCGGCATGATGTAAGGTTGCCCAAACCTGAGCGCAAACAAAAACCTGCACGGACAACCGTGCAGGTTTTTTCTTTGAAAGAAGGTCGTCTGAAAACGAGAAGGGTGAATTTTCAGACGACCCCTAGCTTATCTCGCCTGCTCCATAGCAGCCGTTAACGCATTAAAGTTTTGCATTAGCGTTGCTTTATCGAACCAGCCAGCCAGTGTAAACAGCTGTATCAAAATCCCTATAATCAGAACCATGCAGCAGAAGTACAAAAGATAACCTTTGAATACCGTCCAAACTTTAACCTGCCCCATCTTCATCAAGCCGACAGCCTGCGCCCAAAACGCCCAAGTCTTCCAAAACATCAGCAGCGGCGTAATCTGCGGGACGTAAAACACAAGCAGCGCCGGAATCATCAAAGCTTCCGATGCCAAGATGAATCCCCATAAAGGCAGGCGTGGCGCGCCGTTTCTGCTCAAAACATGACGCATCACACGGCTCAAAATCAGCCACTTTATAACGGTAACCAACACGCCAAAGACGGCGGTGGCAGTGCTGACGCCGAGCAAGGTCGACATATCTGCCGCATTAATCATGCCCAACAGCAGCAAAATCGCCAAAATGACAGGCAGCGTATAGAAATAATCAGCAGGATTTTTATAGCGCAGACGCAGAATATCCCACATATCGGTAAGAAAAGAATAAAGCATTGAATGACGAGTGGTTCGATAAAAAATAGAAGGCTGGATTTTAGCTGAAAATATACGGTCTGATAAATACAGACGATGTGATATGAATTGTCGCCACCTGCGAATATCCGCTAGAATACGCGCTTTATGGAAGGTCGTCTGAAAAGGATTCAATATGGCAAAAGCAAAAGGCGGTTTGGGCCGCGGTTTAGATTCCCTGATTTCCAACGGCGTGGACAACAGCAGCAGCGACCGCCTGACTACCGTCGCCATCAACGACATCCAACCCGGCCGTTATCAGGCGCGGGTACAGATGGACGACGAAGCCTTGCAGGAGCTGGCGGATTCGATTAAAGCGCAAGGCGTTATCCAGCCGGTCATCGTGCGCGAACACGGCCTTTCCCAATACGAATTGATTGCCGGCGAACGCCGCTGGCGCGCATCCCAACTCGCCGGACTGACCGAGATTCCGGTCGTCATCAAAACCATCAGCGACGAAACCGCGCTGGCAATGGGTTTGATTGAAAACCTGCAACGCGAAAACTTAAACCCGATTGAAGAAGCGCAAGGTTTGAAACGCCTCGCCGACGAGTTCGGACTGACTCATGAAACCATCGCTAAGGCAGTCGGCAAAAGCCGCAGTGCCATTTCCAACAGCCTGCGCCTGTTGAGCCTGCCCGAGCCGGTCCAAGAAATGCTCTACCACCGCCATCTTGAGATGGGGCACGCCCGCGCCCTGCTGACCCTGCCCGTGGTCGAGCAGCTTGAGTTGGCGCAAAAAGCAGTAAAAAACGGTTGGTCGGTGCGCGAAGTCGAACGCCGCAGCCAAATCGCCCATCAAACCAAACAGGAAATTAAAAAAACCATCAGCCCCGATATACGTCGTCTGAACGACGTGTTGACCGAAAGGCTGGGCGTTAACGCGGAAGTCAAAACCACCAATCACAAAAAAGGCAAAATCGTCCTCCACTTTGATACGCCGGAAACATTTGAATATCTGCTGAAACAGTTGGGCATCGATTATCAGATGTGAATTAGGTTGTGCGGAAAATTTAAAATTAAGGCCATCTGAAAACGTCTTCTCCAGTTTTCAGATGACTTTTTTATTGAAATAGAATTACTGGATAATGGCTGTAATTTAATGTAATTTGTGATAGAATAAAAAATTACATACGTTGTTAAATGTGGCTGGCGTTATTTCACAAAGGTTAACTATCTCTTGACGTGTGCAGGCTTCTTCATTATATTCTAGCATCGCTTGACCATTTCCGTTGTACCCCCTAATTTTGCATGAATCAGATTTTAGTTTATCAAATCATTGTTTTATTAATTATTTCTGTATTAAGTGCTGTTTTTGCGGGTGTGGATGGATTTTGGTCTTCTGTCGCAGGGGGAGTTTGTTATTTAGTCCCGTCTTCTATCGCAGTTTTACTTTTAAAATTTTCCAAGCGCAACCCTTTGTATCATGGTAAAGCGTTCATTATCGGGGAAATTTTAAAAGTAGTGCTGTCGCTGGTGATGATGCTTGCCGTATTCGCAGTTTGGCATCAGTCTTTGATATTCTTTCCGTTCTTGTTCGGATTGCTCGGTGTCAGCCATTTCGTTTTTTTAGTATTGTTGAGAGTGAAGCATTATGGCAGGTGACAAAATTACTGCTACTGATTACATCACGCACCACTTGCAAAGTTTGACCAGCCTTTCCGATGTCGCTAAGGGACAAGGCTTGGATAATATTGCTGATTTTTCTTTTATTAATATTGATGCAATATTTTTCTCTGTATTGTTGGGTGTAATCGGAAGTTTCCTACTTTTGCGTGGGGCTAAGAAGGCGACGGCGGGTGTGCCGGGGCGTTTTCAGGCTGCCGTCGAGATTTTGTTTGAGTTTGTGGATGATATGTGCAAAAGCATTATTCACAACGAGCAATCTCGAAAAGCCATTGCTCCGTTAGGCTTGACGCTGTTTGTATGGATTTTCCTGATGAATGCCATGGATATGCTGCCGGTCGATTTGTTCCCGTGGCTATGGCAAAACATTACCGGTAACCATCATGCATTGTTGCGTATTGTACCGACCGCAGATTTGAATACCACATTAGCGTTGGCTATCGGTGTCTTGGTGATTTGTATTTATTACAATATCAAAATCAAAGGTATCCGTGGTTGGATTCATGAGTTGTTCAGCGCTCCGTTCGGCGCCAAACTTGCTCCCGCCAACTTCCTTTTGAATCTGGTCGAATTTCTCTCTAAAACAGTTTCTCACGGTATGCGGTTGTTCGGTAACATGTATGCCGGTGAGCTGGTGTTCCTTCTGATTGCTTTGCTGGGTGGCGCTTGGGCGACATCTGGAAGCGTTGAAGTGTTGGATCCGATTCTGTTTGGTTTCCACATCCTTGCCGGATTGGCATGGGCGATTTTCCATATCTTGGTGATTACCCTGCAGGCATTTATCTTTATGGCCTTGGCGTTTGTCTATATCGGACAAGCTCATGATGCACATTAATTTATTAGGTAGTTTTTCATTAACTTTCTTTGTTTTCTCAAGGAGTAAAAAATGGGTTTGGTAGCAATTGCATGTGGTTTGATCGTAGCATTGGGTGCATTGGGTGCCTCTATCGGTATCGCAATGGTCGGTTCCAAATATTTGGAGTCTTCTGCTCGTCAACCTGAATTGATTGGTCCGCTGCAAACTAAATTGTTCCTGATTGCTGGTCTGATTGATGCCGCATTCCTGATTGGTGTGGCTATTGCACTGTTGTTCGCCTTCGTTAAACCATTTGGTGCATAATCAAACGGCGTGATCCGTCTAGGTACAGACTTCGGTCTGTTTGATTAACACTAGTACGAAGGTTAACTAACGTGAATATTAATGCAACCTTATTCGCTCAAATCATCGTCTTTTTCGGTTTGGTTTGGTTTACCATGAAATTCGTGTGGCCGCCGATCGCAAAAGCATTGGATGAGCGTGCCGCAAAAATTGCCGAAGGCTTGGCTGCTGCCGAGCGCGGTAAGAGCGATTTTGAACAGGCAGAGAAGAAAGTTGCAGAACTCTTGGCTGAAGGGCGTAACCAAGTTTCCGAAATGGTAGCAAACGCCGAAAAACGTGCCGCCAAAATCGTAGAAGAAGCGAAAGAGCAAGCTACTGTCGAGGCAGTGCGGATTACAGCACAAGCTAAAGCTGATGCCCAGCAAGAAATGAATCGTGCACGCGAAGTTTTGCGTGAACAGGTTGCTGCATTGGCGGTTAAAGGTGCAGAGTCTATTTTGCGCAGTGAAGTAGATACTTCAAAACATGCGCAGCTGCTCAGTGCTTTAAAACAGGAGCTGTAATCTTATGGCTGAGTTCGCAACGATTGCCAGACCTTATGCGAAAGCATTGTTTAATCTGGCGCAGGAAAAAAACCAAATTGAGTCTTGGTTGGGCGGACTGGAAGAATTAGCCGCGGTTGTTCAAAATCAGAAAGTAATTTCTTTTCTTGAGCAACCTGAAATCAATACTTCTGAAAAGGTAAATGTACTTGCCGAACTCGTTGAATTAAAAAGTGATGAATTGAAGAATTTCATTACTGTTCTGGTAGAGCAAAAACGTTTGCCTGTATTGCCTGAAATCTATGCTCAATATCAAGCTTTAACCTTGTCATTCAATCATACTAAGTCCGCTGTGATTTACAGTGCTTATCCATTGACTGAAGATCAATTGGCTGAGTTGGCTGAAATATTGAAAAAACGCTTTGACAGTAAGTTGCAGATTACAACTGAAGTCGCGCCTGAATTAATTGGCGGTGTCAAAGTTGAAGTGGGTGACCAGGTCTTGGATTTGTCGGTGCGGGGTAAATTGAATGCCCTGTATGCGACTATGACAAATTAGGAGAGTTTTCATGCAGCTTAATCCTGCTGAAATTAGCGATTTGATTAAAGCTAAAATTGAAAATCTGTCTGGAAATACAGAAGTACGTACCCGTGGTACGGTTATTTCTGTAACAGACGGTATTGTTCGTATTCATGGCTTGTCAGACGCAATGCAAGGTGAGATGCTCGAATTCCCGGGTAACACTTTCGGTTTGGCGATGAACTTGGAGCGCGACTCCGTCGGCGCCGTAGTGTTGGGTGAATACGAACATATTAAAGAAGGCGACACAGTTACTTGTACCGGCCGTATTTTGGAAGTACCTGTCGGCCGTGAGTTGGTTGGTCGCGTTGTAGATGCGCTGGGTCGCCCGATTGATGGTAAAGGCCCGATCAACACATCTTCCACAGCGCCAATCGAAAAAATTGCACCGGGTGTAATTGCCCGTAAATCAGTTGACCAGCCTATGCAAACCGGTCTGAAGGCCATTGACTCAATGGTTCCGATTGGTCGCGGTCAACGTGAGCTGATCATTGGTGACCGTCAAACAGGTAAAACAGCCGTAGCATTGGATGCTATTGTCAACCAAAAAGGTACGGGCGTTATTTGTATTTATGTTGCAATCGGTCAAAAAGCATCTTCTATTGCCAACGTAGTACGCAAATTGGAAGAGCATGGTGCAATGGAACACACTATTGTGGTTGCGGCGACCGCTTCTGAAGCTGCTGCTCTGCAATATATCGCACCTTATGCAGGTTGTACGATGGGCGAGTTTTTCCGCGATCGCGGTGAAGACGCATTGATTGTATATGATGACTTGTCCAAACAAGCTGTTGCTTACCGTCAAATTTCCCTGTTGCTGCGCCGTCCTCCCGGTCGTGAAGCATATCCTGGCGACGTTTTCTATCTGCACTCCCGCTTGTTGGAGCGTGCTGCACGTGTAAATGAGCACGAAGTTGAAAAACTGACTAATGGCGAAGTGAAGGGCAAAACAGGCTCTCTGACTGCATTGCCGATTATTGAAACGCAAGCCGGCGACGTCTCTGCATTCGTACCGACAAACGTAATTTCGATTACCGACGGTCAGATTTTCTTGGAAACCGACTTGTTTAACGCCGGTATCCGTCCTGCGATTAATGCCGGTATTTCGGTATCGCGCGTAGGTGGTGCTGCGCAAACCAAAGTAATTAAAAAACTGGGTGGCGGTATCCGTTTGGCACTTGCCCAATATCGTGAGTTGGCAGCCTTCTCGCAATTTGCTTCCGATTTGGATGAAGCTACACGCAAACAGCTGCAACACGGTGAAGTGGTTACTGAATTGATGAAGCAAAAACAATTCAGCACTTTGGATACAGCTGAAATGGCTTTGACCTTGTGGGCCATTAATAATGGTTCTTACGAAGATGTACCGGTATCCAAGGCATTGGCTTTCGAAGCAGAATTTTTGAGCTTTGTACGCACTCAGCATCCTGGTGTTTTAGAAGCAATCAATGCATCAGGTGCGATGTCCGATGAAAGTGAAAAAGCATTGACCGAAGCCATGAATTCTTTCAAATCTTCTTATGCTTACCAAGCCTAAGAGCTGAAATGAAAGGAGTCTGAAATGGCAGTCGGAAAAGAGATTCTCACCAAAATCCGTAGTGTTCAAAATACTCAAAAGATCACTAAAGCGATGCAGATGGTGTCAACCTCTAAAATGCGGAAGACTCAGGAACGGATGCGCTTGGCGCGTCCGTATGCCGAAAAAGTACGGACAGTTATGAGTCATTTGGCGCGAACCCATGAAGATCACGGTATTAAATTATTGGCACCTCATCGTGAAACACGTCGGGTAGGTTTCATTTTAATCACCTCTGATAAAGGTCTTTGCGGTGGTTTGAACGCGAATGTTTTGAAGAAATTCTTAGCGCAAGTCCAAGAATACCAAGAACAAGGCATTGAAGTTGATGTCGTCTGTTTAGGTAGTAAAGGTTTGGCAGCTTGTCAAAATATCGGTTTGAACGTTATTGCCAGTGCGATTAATTTGGGTGATACCCCAAAAATGGAATTGCTGCTTGGTCCATTGACTGAAATCTTCCAACGTTACGAGAAGCATGAGTTAGATAAAATACATTTAGTATATTCGTGTTTTGTGAATACCATGCGTCAAGAACCACGGTTGGAGGTTCTGCTGCCTATCGGCGAAAATGTGATAGAAGACGAGGAGAGTTATTCTTCATTCAGTTGGGAATACCGTTATGAGCCAAGTCCTATCGCTGTGTTGGAATATCTGGTTCGCCGCTATTTAGAGTCTGTGGTTTATCAAGCATTGAGTGACAATATGGCATCAGAGCAAGCTGCGCGTATGGTGGCGATGAAAGCGGCCACCGACAATGCAGGCAATGCCATTAAAGAGTTGCGTTTGGTATATAACAAATCGCGTCAAGCTGCGATTACCACGGAATTGTCAGAAATTGTAGCAGGTGCGGCGGCAGTTTAATGTCGTCTGAAACCTGAACAGGAAATTAGGATACGATAATGAGCCAAGGCAAAATCGTACAAATTATTGGTGCGGTAGTTGACGTGGAGTTCCCACGTGATGCCATTCCGCGTGTTTACGACGCCCTGAAATTGGATGCAAACGGCCTGACTTTGGAAGTGCAACAGCTTCTGGGTGACGGCGTAGTCCGTACTATTGCAATGGGTAGTTCGGATGGTTTGAAACGCGGCATGACTGTAAGCAATACAGGTGCGCCGATTACAGTACCGGTAGGTAAAGGCACTTTGGGACGTATTGTCGATGTATTGGGGACGCCTGTTGATGAAGCAGGTCCGATTGATACCGACAAACACCGTGCCATCCATCAGACAGCTCCGAAATTTGATGAACTGTCTGCGACTACTGAGCTGTTGGAAACCGGCATTAAAGTGATTGACTTGCTGTGTCCGTTTGCCAAAGGCGGTAAAGTAGGTCTGTTCGGTGGTGCCGGTGTGGGTAAAACCGTCAACATGATGGAATTGATTAACAACATCGCCAAAGCACATAGCGGTTTGTCCGTGTTCGCAGGCGTGGGTGAGCGTACCCGTGAAGGTAATGACTTCTACCACGAGATGAAAGATTCCAACGTATTGGACAAAGTGGCGATGGTTTACGGTCAGATGAACGAACCTCCGGGCAACCGTCTGCGTGTAGCCTTGACCGGTTTGACGATGGCCGAATACTTCCGTGATGAAAAAGACGAAAGCGGCAAAGGCCGTGACGTATTGTTCTTCGTGGACAATATCTACCGTTACACCCTGGCCGGTACCGAAGTATCCGCATTGTTGGGCCGTATGCCTTCAGCAGTAGGTTACCAACCGACATTGGCTGAAGAAATGGGTCGTTTGCAAGAGCGTATTACCTCTACCCAAACAGGCTCCATTACTTCTATTCAAGCCGTATATGTACCTGCGGATGACTTGACTGACCCGTCTCCTGCAACGACATTTGCTCACTTGGATGCTACTGTCGTATTGAGCCGTGATATCGCCTCCTTGGGTATTTACCCCGCAGTTGACCCGCTCGATTCCACTTCGCGCCAACTGGATCCGATGGTATTGGGTCAAGAGCACTATGACGTAGCTCGCGGCGTACAATCTACCTTGCAAAAATACAAAGAATTGCGCGATATTATTGCCATTCTGGGTATGGATGAATTGTCAGACGAAGATAAACTGACCGTGATGCGTGCGCGTAAGATCCAACGCTTCCTGTCGCAACCGTTCCACGTTGCCGAAGTATTTACCGGCTCTCCCGGCAAATATGTATCGCTGCGTGACACCATTGCCGGCTTTAAAGCTATCTTGAACGGTGAATACGACCATCTGCCTGAACAAGCTTTCTACATGGTAGGCGGTATCGAAGAAGCGGTCGAGAAAGCGAAAACCTTAAACTAAGGAGGTCGGCATGAGCATCATGCGAGTTGAAGTGGTAAGTAGCGAGCAGAACATCTATTCAGGCGAAGCCAGTTTTGTAGTGGTTCCGACTGTTCAAGGTGAGCTCGGTATTTATCCGCGACACGAGCCGATTATGAGTTTGGTACGTCCCGGTGCATTGCGTTTGACCGTGCCGGGCGAAGCCGAAGAAGTGCTTGTTGCCGTGTCCGGCGGAGTGCTGGAAGTGCAGCCCAACCAACTTACTGTGTTGGCGGATGTTGCCGTACGCAGTTCCGAGATGGATCGGGAGCGCGCGGAAGCTGCCAAGAAGGCGGCGGAAACCGGCATTTCTCAAGCCAAAGACGATAAATCGTTGGCTGAAGCACACAAAGCCTTGGCCGCAGCGATTGCCCAGCTCAAAACCTTGGATTATCTTCGTTCGCACAAAAACAAATAAGCAGATTTGCTTTACAAAAAGCACGGTTGATTACCGTGCTTTTTTATGATAAATGATTTTTAGCAGGGCAGAATCTTAGGTAACGAATGGTATAGAAAAGTTTTAAATGATTCCTTTATTGCGCATAATTTTACTTTTCTGATTCGGCAATAAAGGTTGTTTACTGAATACGGTTTTTATAGGATAAAGCAAATATTTTGGTAAGGATCTATCGCATTTTAAAGTTGTTTTAATATCGTCTGAATGTATTTAAGACGACTTTTTTGTTTTTAAGGACACCTATTGCCTATTCCAATAATGAATAAAGTTTGGCTATTTAGGAGGATTGCTATTTTATTTGGAATCAAAAAACAACAAAATTTATAGACAAGAGGTTTTTATTTTGCATAAACGGTATTTTTATTGTAAAAAATGCTAATTGGGTTATAATTTTAAAATACATTATCATAAATTAATGTGTAACCTATTGCGAAAAAAAATAAATATTTCATATTGCGGATAATTTGTCATGAACTTTGATTTCATATTTGGGGATGGTGTATCAGGTATGGCGGGATATAGCCTGATACTGATTTTGGCTGCGCTTGTCAGTAAGCAAGATTCAGTAAAACGGTTTATCAGCCGTTTTGCTGTTAATGTGCGTGCTCAATGCTACTTGGATGAAAATTCATATCATGTTTTCCGTCATCTTGATATACGTATTTCAGGAACACATGAACAAATTGATTATGTTTACGTTTCACGATTCGGTATTTTTATCGTATCTACACCGAATTACCAAGGCCGTATTTGGGGGGATAACGGAGATGGGATGTGGACGCAGAAATTCCATAGAACCAAGATGCTTTTCCCTAATCCATTGGCACAGAATCAACGCTATATCCAAGCTTTAGTGCGGCAGCTTGATTTAAGCCCGCGTTTGTTTTACTCGGTTGTCGTATTTTCGGGAAATTGCCAATTCCAAACTATGATGCCGGATAATGTCATTGAATCTACAGAATTCAATGAATACATTGCACAATATAGCGAAGTCGTTTTAAATGACGACAAAGTTGCTGAAATCAAAGAAATTTTAGAGAGTAATGAATTTGATAATGTGTTTGGTCAAAATGGTTCTCGATCACACGCTTAATAAAGTATAGTGGATTAACTTTAAACCAGTACGGCGTTGCCTCGCCTTGCCGTACTATCTGTACTGTCTGCGGTTTCGTCGTCTTGTCCTGATTTAAATTTAATCCACTATAAAACAGAAAATTTGTAGGTAATACAGCAGTTTTTGAAATTATAGGTTGAACATAAAAGGTCGTCTGAAACCTGAAGCGGTTTTCAGACGACCTTTTGTTTGAGCGTATCGTTATCAGCGTTTGACGCCGCTGAGCCTTGCCCAGCCTTCGTCGATTTCGGCGGGTTCGATGTCGAACCATTGGCGGTAAATGCCGCTGAGTTCTTCGACTTGCTCGTCCAGCAGACCGGACAACACGATGCGGCCGCCTTGTTTGGTGCGGGCGGCGAGCATTTCGCCGAGCATGCGAAGGGGGTTGGCGAGAATGTTGGCGACGACGATGTCGAATTGTCCTTGCGGCAAACCGTCGGGCAGGTAGAACTGTGCATCGACGTTGTTTTGTGCGGCGTTGTCCTTGCTGGCGCGGATGGCTTGTTCGTCAATATCGACGCCGACGGCAGAACCTGCGCCGAGCTTGAGGGCGGCGATGGTCAGGATGCCTGAGCCGCAGCCGTAGTCGAGGACGCTTTCGCCGCCTTTGAGTTGTGTGTCCAGCCACTTGAGGCAGAGACGGGTGGTCGGATGGCTGCCAGTACCGAAGGCAAGGCCGGGGTCGAGCTGGAGGTTGACGGCGTTGCTGTTGGGCGCTTCGTGCCAAGAGGGGGTAATCCACAGGCGTTCGGAAATTTGGATGGGGTCGAACTGCGCTTGGGTCAGGCGCACCCAGTCTTGGTCGGCGAGGATTTCGCTGGTGTATGCCAAGTCTTTCAGTCCGCATGCTTGGCTGGCAGCTTGAATCATGGCTGCGGCATCGTCGTTTTCGCCGAACAAGGCGATGACTTTGCTTTGCTGCCAGATTTGTTCGGTCGGCATACCGGGTTCGCCGAAGATGGCTTGTTCGTTTTCGGTGCCTGCGTAGGCGTCTTCGATGGCGGCGGAGAGTGCGCCGTTTTCCATCAGGGCGTCGGCGAGGCGTTCGGCGACGGCGTCGTTGACGTTGATGGTGATTTGTTGATAGGACATGGTGGGCTTTCTCGGTGGGGTCGTCTGAAATTAGGAAATGGCGGTCAAATACGCGATGTTGGTCGTTTGCGGTATGTTTCGGCTATTGGCGTAACAGTGTGATTGAATCGTTTTTCTGCCTGAACACGTTTTTTTCTTGCGTGAAATGGCGGCGGACAGGCTTACTCAGTCATAATTATAGGCTTGTCAGCAATCGCTGATGTACACCCGAAATCAGGTTTCAATTTGTCTGAAAAAAGGTCGTCTGAAAGCCATGCGGTTTTTCAGACGACCTTCGACTATCCAAGCGGGACGGTTTTATTTGTCCTGTTTGGCTTTGCGTTCTTCCAGCCAGTGTTCCAGATAATGGATGCTGACGCCGCCTTTTTCAAAACCGGGGTCGCTGAACAAATCTCGGTGCAGCGGGGTATTGGTTTTGATGCCGGTTACGGCAAGCTCGGCGAGGGCGACACGCATTTTTGCCATTGCCTGCTCGCGGGTTTTGCCGATGACGCAGACTTTGCCGATCAGGCTGTCGTAGTAAGGCGGGATGCGGTAGCCTTGGTAAATGTGGCTGTCCACGCGGATGCCGAAGCCGCCGGGTAGGTGGCAGCTTTCAATCAGGCCCGGGCTAGGGATGAAGTTGTACGGGTCTTCCGCATTGATGCGGCACTCGAAAGCATGGCCTTCGATGTGGATGTCTTTTTGCTTGTATTGCAAAGGCAGGCCGCCGGCAATGCGGATTTGTTCCTGCACGATGTCCACGCCGGTAATCAGCTCGGTAACGGGGTGTTCGACTTGGACGCGGGTGTTCATTTCGATAAAGAAGAATTCGCCGTTTTCATACAGGAATTCAAACGTACCTGCGCCACGGTAGCCGATGCGTTTGCAGGCGTC
This sequence comes from Neisseria sp. HMSC067H09, assembly GCF_001814135.1. Lineage (NCBI taxonomy): Bacteria > Pseudomonadati > Pseudomonadota > Betaproteobacteria > Neisseriales > Neisseriaceae > Neisseria > Neisseria sp. HMSC067H09. Next base: position 45,314 of record NZ_KV814901.1, read on the forward strand.
GGTACAGGCTTTGCCGATTTTTTCGCGGGCTTTTTCGTCGATGAAGGGAGCGGGGGCTTCTTCGATGACTTTTTGGTGGCGCCGCTGCATGGAGCAATCGCGCTCGGCAAGGTAGATGGCGTTGCCGTGTTCGTCGGCGAGCACTTGGATTTCGACGTGGCGCGGGCGTTGCAGGTAGCGTTCCATATAGACCATCGGGTTGCCGAACGCCGCGCCTGCTTCGGCTTTGGTCATTTCGACGGATTTGATCAGGTCTTCTTTTTTCTCGACCACACGCATACCGCGTCCGCCGCCGCCGCCCGATGCTTTGATAATCACGGGATAACCGACTTTGTCGGCGGTTTTGAGGATTTCGGCGGGATCGTCGGACAGGGCGCCGTCCGAACCGGGAACACAGGGCACGCCCGCTTCAATCATCGCGTGTTTGGCGGAAACTTTGTCGCCCATCAGGCGGATGGTTTCGGCTTTGGGGCCGATGAAGATGAAGCCGGACTGTTCGACCTGTTCGGCAAAGTTGGCGTTTTCGGCAAGGAAGCCGTAGCCCGGGTGGATGGCATCCGCGCCGGTAACTTCTGCGGCAGCAATGATGGCGGGAATATTGAGATAGCTTTGTGCGGAAGCGGCAGGGCCGATGCACACGGATTCGTCGGCAAGTTTGACGTGCAGACTGTCTTTGTCGGCTTCGGAATGCACGGCGACGGTGGCGATGCCCATTTCACGGCAGGCACGCAGGACGCGCAGCGCGATTTCGCCTCGGTTGGCGATTAATACTTTTTTCAGCATGATGACCTTTCCTGTGGTTTCAGACGACCTGCTTGTTACCTTTTGCCCAACGCATTGCGGATTTTTTCATCGGTCTTGTATTGACTTAACGCGTACACCGCCCACATGGCGGCAGGAATCCAGCCGATTAAGGTGAATTGGAGAATCAGGCAGATGATGCCCGCAATCGGACGGCCGATGGTGAAGAATACGGCAAAGGGCAGGAAGATGGCTAACAGCAGGCGCATGGTGGAAATCCTGAGTTGGAAAGCATTTCAGACGACCTTCCTGCAATCCGGAAGGTCGTCTGAAAACGAATTATTCGATGATGAAGAGCGGCTCGCCAAATTCCACAGGCGTACCGTTTTCCACCAGAATTTCTTTAACCGTGCCGGATTTCTCGGCTTCGATTTCGTTCATCAACTTCATCGCTTCGATGATACACAATGTATCGCCGGCTTTGACTTGCTGACCAACTTCGACGAAAGCGGCGGCATTCGGGCCGGGCGCGCGGTAGAACGTACCGACCATAGGCGATTTTTGCGCGTTGGACAGGTCGCGGGCGGCTGGGGCTGCGGGAGCGGGGGCTGCTGCTGCGGCAGGCGCGGCGGCGGGTGCAGGAGCAGGCGCGGCTACATGGGAGGGCGCTGCATAAACGGGAGCCGGAGCGGCAGTGGCGCGGGTGATGCGGACTTTTTCCTCGCCTTCGGTAACTTCGATTTCGGCGATACCTGATTCTTCTACTAAATCAATCAGTTTTTTTAACTTGCGCAAATCCATTTTCGTTCCTTTACGATACGGCCAAAATGTCGTGAAGCGGCCGTGTTTGTTGCGGGATATTTCAGAAAACAACCGGCCTGCGGCAACGGCGCAAGCCGGACGGTATTGGGTTGCATAAAGGGCATTCGCAGGAGCAGAAACCCCGTAAATGAATTTGACTATTTTCCCGAACTTGCCGACAAATGTCTAGCAAAATCTCGAAAAAAGGCGGTTTTTGAACAAAACGGGCAGATTCGGAAAATTCGTCCGAATGCGTATTTTTTCAACGAGTGTTTATTCTAATTTGTTGGTTTATGAAGGGAAAAGGTCGTCTGAAAATTCAGGTGGGGATGCCGATAAACCATTTTGCCCGTTTTCAGACGACCTTTTGATATGAATGGGGATTTAAGGGCGAGAATTTCTTATGGAGGGGAATAACTGACTGGCCTTCTGGCTTTTGGCTTATGCGGAAATGAATGGCTACAGTTTGTGCGGTCAGAGATTTATGGTCACGTTGGTAAAAGGTCGTCTAAAAACTGATTTTCAGACGACCTTTTCGCGTTTTGAATTATTCCCCGTCTTTAACCGGATGATCGGGCAAATACACATCGAAGCGGGTGCTTTTGCCCGTGTATTGGTAGGCAGGTTTTTCGCAGTTGAGAAATTCACCGAGGCGCGGGCGTTTGACGACGACGCGTTTTTTGGCGACGGCGCGGGCGGCGGCAAGCAGCTCGGCTTCTTCTTGGGCGGCACCGACGACGCTGTGGAAATACGCCATTTCCTTTTTGACGGCGGCGGACTTTTGGCGTTCGGGGTACATGGGGTCGAGATAGACAATGTCGGGGCGCGATTGTGCGGCGAGTTCGCGCATCAATTCGACGGCGTTGCCATAATGGAAAGTCATGCGGCGGGCGATGTCTTGAATTTCAGGCGCTTGCAGCGCGCGTTCGAGGCCGTCGGCAAGCAGGCAGGCGACGGCGGGGTGCTGCTCGAAAGTGTGGACGTTCAAACCAAGCGAGGCGAGGACGAAACTGTCACGCCCGAGTCCGCCGGTGCCGTCCCAGACGGTCGGTTTGGTTGTGTGGTTGACCGCTTTGGCAATCAGCTCGCCGCCGCCTTTGGTGCGCCGGTATTGGGCTGCGCCGCCGCCGAAGTCGACGCGGACGCGCCCCTTTTCCCCCGCGCGGCACAAGCTGACGCCCTCCGCATCGGCAAGCAGGTATTCGCCGTTGTCGGGCGGGTAGGGCAGGGCAGGGAGGTCGAATTTCTGCGCCAAACGGCGGGCGTGTTCGGTGGCGGTGTCGGAGAAATAGACGGCAGGTATGGTGTGGGTGTGCAAATCTTTTGGGACAGACATTTTTCAGACGACCTTTGATTATGAATTGTCAACAATATGAACTGTATTTTTATTGAACTATCGAATTTTTCACTGCGATTCATTCTCAGATAACGCTATAATATGCCTAAAATTCTTTTGAATCCATCAGCGTTTGTCTTTCCGATGGGCTTTCAGACGACCCTCCTCTTTTTCTCCATTCAGTAAAGGAAAATCATGAGCTTCAAAACCGATGCCGAAATCGCCCAATCCTCCACCATGCGTCCGATTGGCGAAATTGCCGCCAAGCTGGGTTTGAACGTTGACAATATCGAACCCTACGGCCATTACAAAGCCAAAATCAATCCTGCCGAAGCGTTCAAACTGCCGCAAAAACAAGGCCGTCTGATTTTGGTTACCGCCATCAACCCGACTCCGGCGGGCGAAGGCAAAACCACCGTGACCATCGGTTTGGCGGACGCGTTGCGCCACATCGGCAAAGACGCCGTTATCGCCCTGCGCGAACCTTCTTTGGGGCCTGTATTCGGCGTTAAAGGCGGCGCAGCGGGTGGCGGCTATGCCCAGGTTTTGCCGATGGAAGACATCAACCTGCACTTCACCGGCGACTTCCACGCCATCGGCGCGGCGAACAACCTTTTAGCCGCCATGCTCGACAACCATATCTACCAAGGCAACGAGTTGAATATCGACCCCAAACGCGTCCTGTGGCGGCGCGTGGTCGATATGAACGACCGTCAGTTGCGCAACATCATCGACGGCATGGGCAAACCCGTTGACGGCGTGATTCGTCCCGACGGCTTCGACATCACCGTTGCCTCCGAAGTCATGGCGGTATTCTGTCTCGCCAAAGACATCAGCGATTTGAAAGAGCGTTTGGGCAACATCCTCGTCGCCTACGCCAAAGACGGCAGCCCCGTTTACGCCAAAGATTTGAAAGCACACGGCGCGATGGCGGCATTGCTCAAAGACGCCATCAAGCCCAACTTGGTGCAAACCATCGAAGGCACGCCCGCCTTCGTACACGGCGGCCCCTTCGCCAATATCGCCCACGGCTGCAACTCCGTTACCGCCACCCGACTGGCGAAACACCTTGCCGATTACGCCGTAACCGAAGCAGGCTTCGGCGCGGATTTGGGCGCGGAAAAATTCTGCGACATCAAATGCCGCCTTGCCGGTTTGAAACCCGACGCAGCCGTCGTCGTCGCCACCGTCCGCGCCTTGAAATACAACGGCGGCGTAGAACGTGCCAACCTCGGCGAAGAAAACCTCGAAGCCTTGGCAAAAGGCCTGCCCAACCTGCTGAAACACATCTCCAACCTGAAAAACGTATTCGGCCTGCCCGTTGTCGTCGCCATCAACCGCTTCGTGTCCGACTCCGATGCCGAGTTGGCCATAATTGAAAAAGCCTGCGCCGAACACGGCGTCGAAGTTTCCCTGACCGAGGTGTGGGGCAAAGGCGGCGCGGGCGGCGCGGATTTGGCGTGCAAAGTCGTCAACGCCATCGACAACCAACCCAATAACTTCAGCTTCGCCTACGATGTCGAGTTGAGCATCAAAGACAAAATCCGCGCCATCGCCCAAAAAGTGTACGGCGCGGAAGACGTCGATTTCAGCGCGGAAGCATCCGCCGAAATCGCCTCGCTGGAAAAACTGGGCTTGGACAAAATGCCCGTCTGCATGGCGAAAACGCAATATTCCCTCAGCGACAACGCCAAACTTTTGGGCTGCCCCGAAGGCTTCCGCATCACCGTGCGCGGCATCACCGTTTCCGCCGGCGCAGGCTTCATCGTTGCCCTGTGCGGCAACATGATGAAAATGCCCGGCCTGCCCAAAGTCCCCGCCGCCGAGAAAATCGACGTAGACGCAGACGGCGTGATCCACGGCTTGTTCTAATTTGAGTCGGCAGTGAAGTAAAACGGCAAAGGTCGTCTGAAAACGGTTTTCAGACGACCTTATATTATTTGGAACAGTTTCAACTCAAACTCGACAACCCGTAGCGTGGGCTTTGCCCGCGAATCCTCCCCTAATGAAAATAGTCGTCTGAAAAGACGGAGCAAATCCGCCGCACTCGTTTTCAGACGACTATTTTTATGGTTTTTCATCTTAGCCCTGCTTTTGTAAATGCGTTTGCTTTTATAGTGAATCTGTCTTTTCAGACGACCTCCCGCCCTACCAACCGCCCGCCCATCCCGCACCACTGCCCCGCCCGTCCGAAACGCGCTATACTTCCCAATTAACTGTCCGACCCACCCGCTTCAGGAGAACACCATGCCCGAACAAAACCGCATCCTCTGCCGCGAACTGAGCCTGCTCGCTTTCAATCGCCGCGTTTTGGCGCAGGCGCAGGATGAAAACGTGCCGCTTTTGGAACGTTTGCGGTTTTTGTGCATCGTCTCTTCCAATCTCGACGAATTTTTCGAGGTACGCATGGCATGGCTCAAACGTGCGCAAAAAATGAATCCGCACGAGCGTTTGGACAACGGCACCACGCCGTCCGAAACCATCGCCGCCGTCGCCGCCGAAGCGCACGCGCTGATACAGGAGCAATACCGCCTATTCAACGAAGTCTTGCAGCCCGAACTAGGCAAACAAGGCATCCATTTCTACCGCCGCCGCAACTGGACGGCAGGGCAGCAGAAATGGATCGAGCAGTATTTCGATGCCGAACTGCTGCCCATCCTTACCCCCATCGGACTCGACCCGTCGCACCCCTTCCCGCGCCCGCTGAACAAATCGCTCAACTTCGCCGTCGAACTTGAAGGTACGGACGCATTCGGCCGCCCCTCCGGCATGGCGATTGTACAAGCCCCGCGCATCCTGCCGCGCGTCGTCCCCCTACCCGCCGAATTGTGCGACGGCGGCAGCGGCTTCGTCTTCCTTTCCTCCATCCTGCACGCCCACGTCGGCAAACTCTTCCCCGGCATGACGGTCAAAGGCTGCCACCAGTTCCGCCTCACCCGCGACAGCGATCTGACCGTCGATGAAGAAGACCTTAAAAACCTGCGCGCCGCGATTCAAAACGAATTGCACGACCGCGAATACGGCGACGGCGTGCGCCTCGAAGTCGCCGACACCTGCCCGCCCCACATCCACGACTTCCTGCTCGCCCAGTTCAAACTCACCCCCGCCGAGCTTTACCAAGTCAAAGGCCCGGTCAACCTCGTGCGCCTTAATGCCGTGCCCGATTTGGTTGACCGTCCCGACCTCAAGTTTCCCGCACGCGGGGCAGGTCGTCTGAAAGCATTGCGCAAGAACGGCTCCATTTTCAAACTGGCGAAACAGTCGCCCATCCTGCTGCACCATCCGTATCAGTCCTTCGACCCCGTCGTCCACATGATACGCGAAGCCGCCGCCGACCCCGCCGTCCTTGCCGTCAAAATGACCATCTACCGTACCGGCAGCAACTCCGAACTCGTCCGCGCCCTGATGAAAGCCGCCCTTGCCGGCAAACAAGTGACCGTCGTCGTCGAACTCATGGCGCGTTTTGACGAAGCCAACAACGTCAACTGGGCGCAACAGCTTGAAAATGCAGGCGCACACGTCGTTTACGGCGTATTCGGCTACAAAATCCACGCCAAAATGGCACTCGTCATCCGCCGCGAAAACGGCGCGCTCAAACGCTACGCCCACCTCGGCACCGGCAACTACCACCAAGGCACATCGCGCATTTACACCGACTTCGGCATCATCACCGCCGACGACCAAATCACCGCCGACGTGAACACCATCTTTATGGAAATCACAGGCTTGGGCAAACCGGGTCGTCTGAACAAGCTCTACCAAAGCCCGTTTACCCTGCACAAAATGGTCATCGACCGCATCGAGCGCGAAATCCAACACGCCAAAGCAGGCAAGCCCGCCCGCATCCGCGCCAAAATGAATTCATTGATCGAGCCGAGCGTCATCGACGCCCTCTACCGCGCCAGCAGCGCAGGCGTGCAAATCGACCTCATCGTGCGCGGCATGTGTACCCTGCGCCCCGGCGTGAAAGACCTGTCTGAAAACATCCGCGTCCGCTCCATCATCGGCAGACAGCTCGAACACTCGCGCGTGTACTGCTTCCACAACAACGGCGCGGACGACACCTTCATCTCCAGCGCCGACTGGATGGGGCGCAACTTCTTCCGCCGCATCGAAGTCGCCACCCCGATTTTCACACCCGAACTCAAAGCCCGCGTCATCCGCGAAGGCATCGAAATGGCATTGCAAGACAACACCCGCGCCTGGCTGATGCAGCCCGACGGCAGCTACATCCGCGCCCGCCCCGAAAACGGCGAACCCGCATTCAGCCTGCAAGAAAGCTTGTGGGAAATGTACGGCAGATAAAGCGAGGGCGGTATTAAAATGAAGGCCGTCTTTGAATATTTCATGAAGGCAGAAGGATTCGAACCGTGCCTGCACGGCAATAACGGAATGGGTGATTTTTAGGTTCATACACTATAAAAGGTCGTCTGAAATACTTAAAGATAGGGTTTCAGACGACCTATCCACACCCAGCCGTAGCGTGGGCTTCGCCCACGAAAAAAACAACACTATTTATCGCCCGACTCGGAAACCAAACCATCGATTTCGTGGGCAAAGCCCACGCTACGATCCGCGGCAGGTATCGCAGCGCCCTACTCGTCGCCCCGCCAAACCTACCTGTCAGGAAAAGTTTTTGTATTTAAGGGGAAAGTTGCTTAATTCTCTCGGACTCACGCTCATCCACTATAAAAGTTTAAAAAGGTCGTCTGAAACCCGTAATCACATGGTTTCAGACGACCTTTTATCTTTCCCATCCGCTTTTCAGACGACCTCACAGCAAAAACACCGTTGCCAGCCCCAAGAAAATCAGAAAACCGCCGGAATCCGTTACCGCCGTAATCAGCACCGAGCTGCCCAAGGCAGGGTCGCGTCCGAATTTATCCATGATGACGGGGATGAGTACGCCGACCGAAGCGGCAAGCAAGAGGTTCAGCGTCATTGCGGCGACCATCACCAAACCGATGCCGATGCTGCCGTACAGCAGCCATGACACCACGCCCATGACCGTTCCCCAGATGATACCGTTGACTAAGGCGACGCCGACTTCTTTTTTCAACAACCGTCCCGCCTGCATTCCTGTCAACTGCCCCATCGCCATCGCTCGGACAATCATGGTGATGGTTTGGTTGCCGGAGTTGCCGCCGATACCGGCAACGATGGGCATCAGCGCGGCGAGTGCGACGATTTTTTCGATACTGCCTTCAAACGCGCCGATAACGCGGCTGGAGAGAAAGGCGGTACAGAGGTTGACGGCAAGCCACATCCAGCGGTTTTTTACCGAATCCCAGACAGGCGCAAACAAATCTTCCTCTTCCTGCAAACCCGCCATGTTCAACATGTCTGCTTCCGATTCTTCGCGGATAACGTCCACCATCTCGTCGATGGTAATCCTGCCGATGAGCTTTTTGTTTTCATCGACCACGGGCGCGGTAACCAAGTCATAACGTTCGAACGCCTGCGCCGCTTCTTCCACGTCGTCTTCGGGACGGAAGCGCACGACTTCGGTCGCCATCACGTCCGCCACCAAGTCTTCGGGATCGGCAACCAAAAGTTTGCGGATGGGCAGCACGCCTTGCAGGATGTCGTTTTCATCAACCACGAAAATCTTATCGGTATGGTCGGGCAGGCTCTCGAAGCGGCGCAGGTAACGCAGCACCACTTCACAAGTAACGTCGGCGCGGATGCTGACCAACTCGAAGTCCATAATCGCACCGACTTGATTGTCTTCATACGACATCGCCGCCTTGACTTGGGCGCGCTCTTCCTCGTCGCGCGTCTGCAAGGCTTCATAGACCACTTGGTGCGGCAAATCGCCCGCCAGCTCCGCCAGTTCGTCCGCGTCCAAGTCATCGACCGCCGCCAACAGCTCGTCTTTGTCCATCGACTCGATCAGCGTTTCGCGCACCGCGTCGGAGACTTCCAGCAACACTTCGCCGTCGTCTTCAGGCGTAACCAGAAGCCAGACGATATTACGCTCGCGCGGCGGTAACGATTCCAACACCGCCGCCACGTCGGCAGGGTGCAGCTCGTTCAAAAGGACGGTCAGCTCGGTAAATTTGTCGCGCAACGCCTCGTCTTCAATCGGCACACCTTCCTCAATCTGCGGGAAGGCGGGCGAGAGGATTTCGCACAGCGCGTGGATACGGTCGAAATCGGCGGAAACGCGCTCTACGTCGCTTTCAATACCGTCGTTTTCAAGGTTCGGAGGGGTTTGTTCGATGCTCATAAATGCTCCGCCCGCCGGATGCGGGAGGGCATTTCGGCGGGATGGTTATCGTGTATTTCGGGATAAACCGGAAGGGAAGTTCAGTAAAAACGAACTGGGAAGGTCCATAATAAAAGCCTGCTGATTCAGGCGTCGTGTTGGAAACGGAGCGTATTTTACCCTGTTTTAGGGCGGTTTACTATTTTAAACGGTGAATTGAAAAAGGTCGTCTGAAAACTGTCTGTGGGGATTTTCCTCTTTTTCGGGCAAAAGGCAGGGAATGTGTTCTGTAAATAGGGGAAAAGAAAGTTTGCCGTTATGTTTGATGTAAGACAGGTTTGGGACGTGCAACGGTTGTCTGTTTGCCGCCGTCGTGGATAGAATGGGGAAATTTTGCGTACGGGCAACATGACGCTTTCCCGTGCTTATCAGAACTACGCTTTCAGACGACCCCTTCCTTAATTTTTCGAACGCCCGATTGTAAAGATAAATGAACGAATAGGGCTGGTTTGGGTCAATGCTTAAATGGTTTTATTGCTTTCTTTACAAAAAAACGAAAGGACTACCTCATGTCGGACAATACGCAACCCACGCGGCAGGGCTTGCCCTCGCTGCCGAAAAGCACGATTTGGATGCTCAGTTTCGGTTTTCTCGGCGTTCAGACGGCCTTTACCCTGCAAAGCTCGCAGATGAGCCGCATCTTCCAGACGCTCGGCGCCGACCCGCACAGCCTCGGCTGGTTCTTTATCCTGCCGCCGTTGGCGGGGATGCTGGTGCAGCCGATTGTCGGTTATTACTCCGACCGCACATGGAAGCCGCGCTTGGGCGGCCGCCGTCTACCGTATCTGCTTTACGGCACGCTGATTGCGGTCATTGTGATGATTCTGATGCCGAACTCGGGCAGCTTCGGTTTCGGTTATGCGTCGCTGGCGGCTTTGTCGTTCGGCGCGCTGATGATTGCGCTGTTGGACGTGTCGTCGAATATGGCGATGCAGCCGTTTAAAATGATGGTCGGCGACATGGTCAATGAGGAGCAAAAAAGCTACGCCTACGGGATTCAGAGCTTCTTGGCGAATACGGGCGCGGTTGTGGCGGCGATTCTGCCGTTTGTGTTTGCGTATATCGGTTTGGCGAATACTGCCGAGAAAGGCGTCGTACCGCAGACCGTGGTCGTGGCGTTTTATGTGGGCGCGGCGTTGTTGGTGATTACCAGCGCGTTCACGATTTTCAAAGTGAAGGAATACGATCCGGAAACCTACGCCCGCTACCACGGCATCGACGTGGCGGCAAATCAGGAAAAAGCCAACTGGTTCGAACTCTTGAAAACCGCGCCTAAAGCGTTTTGGACGGTCACTCTGGTGCAGTTTTTCTGCTGGTTCGCTTTCCAATATATGTGGACTTATTCCGCTGGCGCGATTGCGGAAAACGTCTGGCACACGACCGATGCGTCTTCCGTAGGCTATCAGGAAGCGGGCAACTGGTACGGTGTATTGGCGGCGGTGCAGTCGGTTGCGGCGGTGATTTGTTCGTTTGTATTGGCGAAAATCCCCAACCGATACCTTAAGGCGGGTTATTTCAGCTGCCTGGCTTTGGGCGCGCTCGGCTTTTTCTCCGTATTCTTCATCAGCAACCAATACGCGCTGGTGTTGTCTTACATCTTAATCGGTATTGCTTGGGCGGGCATCATCACTTATCCGCTGACGATTGTAACCAACGCCTTGTCGGGCAAGCATATGGGCACTTATTTGGGCTTGTTCAACGGCTCCATCTGTATGCCTCAGATTGTTGCTTCGCTGTTGAGCTTCATGTTGTTCCCGATGATGGGCGGTTTGCAGGCCAATATGTTCTTGGTAGGGGGCGTCGTCCTGCTGCTGGGCGCGTTTTCCGTGTTCCTGATTAAAGAAACACACGGCGGCGCATAATTTTCTTCATTTATCGGCAGGAGGGTCGTCTGAAACTTCTGCCGACGCTTTATTTGATTTAAGTAAGACGAACCGTATTTCAAAACGGTTTGCCATAAAACCATCAAAACAGGAGCTTTACGATGTATACAAGAATCATGGAAGTCAGCCCTTGGACGCTGCGTTCGGCAAAACTGGAAAAAGAACACAAACGGCTGCAAGAGAGCCTGACCAGCTTGGGCAACGGCTATATGGGTATGCGCGGCAGCTTTGAGGAAACCTATTCTGCCGACAGCCACTTGGGCACCTACATCGCCGGCGTGTGGTTCCCCGACAAAACCCGCGTCGGCTGGTGGAAAAACGGCTACCCCAAATATTTCGGCAAAGCCATCAACGCGCTCAATTTCAGCAAAGTTAAAATCTTTGTCGACGGGCAGGAAGTGGACTTGGCGAAAAACGACGTTGCCGGCTTCTCCGTCGAACTCGATATGCAGCACGGCGTGTTGCGCCGCTCGTTCACCGTATTCGGCGTGCGTTTCGATGTGTGCAAATTCCTGTCCGTTGCACAAAAAGAGCTGGCGGTCATCCGCTGGGAAGCCGTATCCGTTGACGGCAAAACCCACCAAGTCCGCATCGATTCCATCATCGACGCCGACGTGAAAAACGAAGACTCCAACTACGAAGAAAAATTCTGGCAGGTATTGGACAAGGGCGTTTCAGACGACCGCTCCTACATTGCCACCCAAACCGTCGCCAATCCCTTCGGCGTAGAGCAATTCATCGTCAACGCCGAGCAAACCTTCGCCGGCAGCTTCAAAGCCCTCGGTGGCAGCCAAACCGACTGGCAGGTCTCCAATTCTTTCGAAGCCGAAGTCGGCAGTACGCCCGAAACTTTTGAAAAACGCGTGATTGTTACCACCAGCCGCGATTATCAGGGCTTGGAAGCGGTGAAAGCCGCAGGCCGCGCCTTGTCGGAAAAAATCGCAGGCGTTGCGTTTGAAACCTTGCTGGACGCGCACAAAGCAGGCTGGCTGCACCGTTGGGAAATCGCCGACGTAGTCATCGAAGGCAGCGACGAAGCGCAGCAGGGTATCCGCTTCAACCTGTTCCAACTGTTCTCCACCTACTACGGCGAAGACGCGCGCCTGAACATCGGCCCGAAAGGCTTTACCGGCGAAAAATACGGCGGCGCGACCTATTGGGACACCGAAGCCTACGCCGTGCCGCTCTACCTCGCACTGGCGGAACCCGAAGTTACCCGCAACCTGCTGCAATACCGCCGCAACCAACTGCCGCAGGCGCAACACAACGCGCGCGAACAGGGCTTGGCGGGCGCACTCTATCCGATGGTAACGTTTACGGGCATTGAGTGCCACAACGAATGGGAAATCACCTTCGAGGAAATCCACCGTAACGGCGCGATTCCTTACGCCATCTACAACTACACCAACTACACCGGCGACGAAAGCTATCTTGCCAAAGAAGGCTTGGAAGTCTTGGTCGAAGTGTCCCGCTTCTGGGCGGACCGCGTCCACTTCTCCAAACGCAACGGCAAATACATGATTCACGGCGTAACCGGCCCGAACGAATACGAAAACAACATCAACAACAACTGGTACACCAACACCCTCGCCGCATGGGTATTGGACTACACCCGCGAAGCCTTGGCGAAATATCCGCGTCCGGATTTGAATGTGAGTGCCGCCGAGCTGGAAAAATGGGCGGACATCAGCGCGAATATGTACCGTCCGCATGACGAAGAACTCGGCGTATTCGTGCAGCACGACGGCTTCCTCGACAAAGACATCCGCCCCGTGTCCGCGCTTTCGCCCGACGATTTGCCGCTCAACCAGAAATGGTCGTGGGACAAAATCCTGCGTTCACCCTTCATCAAACAGGCGGACGTATTGCAAGGCATCTACTTCTTCGGCGACCGTTTCAACATGGACGAAAAACGCCGCAACTTCGACTTCTACGAACCGATGACCGTGCACGAAAGCTCGCTGTCGCCTTGTATCCACGCCATCCTTGCCGCCGAACTGGGCAAAGAAGAAAAAGCCGTGGAAATGTACCAGCGCACCGCCCGCTTGGACTTGGACAACTACAACAACGACACCGAAGACGGCCTGCACATCACCTCCATGACCGGCTCGTGGCTCGCCATCGTCCAAGGTTTCGCCCAAATGAAAACTTGGGGCGGCAAACTCAGCTTCGCCCCGTTCCTGCCGAGTGCGTGGACAGGCTACGCCTTCCACATCAACTACCGCGGCCGTCTGATTAAAGTCGCCGTCGGCAAAGAAAACGTCGTCTTCACCCTGCTCAAAGGCGAGCCGCTCGATTTGCAGGTGTACGGCAAAGACATCACGCTCAACGGCAGCCACACCGTCGCGTTGGAAAAATAAGGAGGGCGCAAAATGACTTTCACCGCAGTCCTCTTTGACCTCGACGGCGTCATCACCGACACCGCCGAATACCACTACCGCGCATGGAAAAAGCTCGCCGAAGAACTGGGCATCAGCATCGACCGCAAGTTTAACGAGCAGCTCAAAGGCGTGTCGCGCGACGATTCGCTCAAACGCATCCTCGCGCACGGCGGCAAAACCGTCGGCGAAGCCGAGTTCGCCGAACTGACCCGCCGCAAAAACGACAACTACGTCGAGATGATTCAGGCAGTCAAACCCGAAGACGTGTACCCCGGCATTTTGCCGCTGCTGGAAGCATTGAGGGCAAACGGCAAAAAAATCGCCCTCGCGTCCGCCAGTAAAAACGGCCCGTTCCTGCTGGAACGCATGGGGCTGACCCACTTCTTCGACGCCGTCGCCGACCCTGCCGCCGTCGCGCATTCCAAACCCGCCCCCGACATCTTCCTCGCCGCCGCCGAGGGCGTGGGCGCAGACATCCGCCACTGCATCGGCATCGAAGACGCCGCCGCAGGTGTCGCCGCCATCAAAGCTTCCGGCGCCTTGCCCATCGGCGTGGGCAAAGCCGAAGACTTGGGCAGCGACATCGCGCTGGTGTCCGGCACCGCCGAGCTGACCTACGCCTACCTGCAAAACGTGTGGGCACAGTCGGGCAGGTAAAACGCGTCAGGTAAAGTTGTTAAGGAAGTAAAAAGGTCGTCTGAAAACCTGAATTTTGGTTTTCAGACGACCTTTCTCATTGGAAAAATATAGTGGATTAAATTTAAATCAGGACAA
>NZ_KV814901.1:59597-69503 GCF_001814135.1 Neisseria sp. HMSC067H09
AAGGCGAGGCAACGCCGTACTGGTTTAAAGTTAAGCCACTATATTTCTAGCGTTTCAAAGCCAATGTCAATACGCCCGCCGTAACCAGCCCCAGCCCAATCCATTCCTGAGTGCTGGGGCGTTCGTCCAAAAAGACCACCGCCATCAGCGCAACCAATACCAAGCTGAATTTATCGACGGGGGCGACTTGCGAAGCGTTGCCCAGTTGCAGGGCTTTGAAGTAGGCGAGCCAAGATGCGCCGGTGGCGAGGCCGGAGAGAATCAGGAAGGTCCAATTTCTTCCTGTAAACCCGTTCACACCCTGCCATTTGCCGGTATAGGTCAGGAACAAGACCAGCGCGGCAAGGATGACCAGCGTGCGGATGAAAGTGGCGAAATCTGAATCGATGCCCTGCAAACCCATTTTGGCGAAAATCGCCGTCAACGAAGCGAAACCTGCGGAAGCCAATGCCCAAAAAAGCCATGCGTTGCCGCTCATGTTTTTCCTTTCTGAATCAAAATCCGATCTTATGGGTGATGGGAGAGATACTATTTGACGTCCCTATATTATATCCATCCTATGATGCGAATGTTTCCCATCATACCACCGGATAGGATTGCTTTAAACGGAAAAGGCCGAATCCCTGACTTCGGGTTCGGCCATTTTGACGGTGAGAGATTATCTGAAATTTTATCGGCGGTATTGGGCGGAATCTATTTTCAGACGACCTAATTGTCTATCAGATAACTTTTTCTTTAAATTCTGGCTTTTTGTCGATAAAGCCGTCAATCGGCGCATAGCCGAGGAAGTCGGCGTTTTCATCCATGACGACAATCCAGTTTTTGATTTTCCCGCTGGTAAGCGGCAGGAAAAATAGAGGTTTGTCGGCTTGTTTGACGGAGGTGGCTTTGAGGATGTCCGCTTCGCTCATGTTTCGGGCGATGGCAAGTTCTGCCAAAGGTTTCATCGCACTGCGGATTTTCGCACGTTCGGCAGGACTGTCGGGCTGCCACCAATTCGGGCGCATACTCGGTTCTATGCCTTTGAGGGAAAGGCTGAGGCTTTCGTTGGCTTCTTCGACGGTTGCAGGATCGCGCAGGGCGACGCGTTCGATGCCGAACCACGGCAGTTGACGCATTTTTTCGGGGGCTTTGGCTAAATCCGCTTCGTCGATTTCAGCGGCGGTAACAATGTTGATACGGTCTTTTTCAAAGGCTGCAACGACGGGGCGCGCTAAGGAAACGCTGTGCAAGCCGTAAACCAGCGCGGCGAGCTGGATGATACCGACCAAAGAAAAATCAGTAATGCGTTCGCGCAGTTTTTTCTTAGGGCTGGCGAGAATCAGTGTTAGAAGGGGGCCGCAGACAATATCGACCGAGACGACGAGAGTGTACAAATTCAATCCGCCCGTCAGTTCTGAATAGGGGTAGGGATACCAGACAGCGAAGACCAAAAGTGCCGCGAGGCCTGCAAGAATCAGGCTGACGACAAGATGCCAGCCCGCGTTTTTGAGGGCAAAACGCCAACGGGAGGGAGTTTGGGTATTTTCCATTTGTTATTTCCGTAATGTAATTATTGAGGGAATTATTTTTGAAGGTCGGTATTATATATGAATATGACCGACAACATAGAGTTTCATGGTGCAAAACGTGAGGGATGTGGTGTGGCAGCAAAAAAGTTGAATAAAAAGGTTGTCTGAAAACGGATTTAGGTTTTCAGACGACCTTTTTATGTTATCTGCTTAACCCAAAACCGACGGCACGAATCGGGCGATGGTATCGCGCAGGACGATGAGTTTGCCGTGGAAGAAGTGGGATGAGCCGGCAATGGTGATGACGGGCAAACCTTGCGGTTCCGCCCAAGTCAGGGCTTTATTGATTTCGACAACTTCGTCCTCCGCGCCATGAATCATCAGGGTTTTGGATACATCGGGGACGGAGGCAGGCTCAGGACGGTCAGTGTAGTGGTGTACTGCCGCGCCGATGAGCAGCAGCAAATCCGGTTCGCGCTCTTGGGCGGCGAAGGTGGCGACATAGCCGCCGAAGGAGAAACCTGCCAATGCGAACAGTTCGGCTTCGGGGTGTTGCGCGCGGGCATAGTCGATGACGGCGATACAGTCTTGCGTTTCGCCGCGTCCGTAATCGTGTGTGCCTTCGCTGTTGCCTACGCCGCGCAGGTTTGGCAGGTAGCAGTGGAAACCGAGTTGCGATAAGGCTTTGGCGGCGGTTTGGATGACTTTGTTGTTGTTCGTGCCGCCTTGCAGCGGGTTGGGATGGTTGATGACTGCCACGCCGCGTGCAGGTGTTTGCACGGCTGGAAGATAGATGGTTTCGAGCAGCCCTGCGGGGCCTGCGATTTGGATGATGTCGGGTTTTTGCATGGGAGGTTTCCTTGGGGGGTGGTGTTTGGGTATGGGCATATGTTGTTGCCCGCAAGAGGTCGTCTGAAAACTGGGAATTCGGGTTTCAGACGACCTCTTGTTGTGTGATTTGTGTTACCACATCAATACTTTGGGCATGGGCGTTACTTCGTAACCGTCTTTGCGCAGCAATTCGATCAAGCCTTGTTCGGACATCAGGTGCATGATGCCGACGGCGAACAGCGTGCTTTTTTCGGCGGATTGGGCTTTGATTTCAGGCAGCCATTTCAAATTGCGGCCGACTAGCATGTCTTTCTCAAGCCAGTTCAACATAAAAGGGGCAAGTTCAGGGTATTTTTTCAGGGTGTCCCTGTCGTATTTTTGCTGGATGCCGGCGAAGCCTTCAAAGTTGCCTACTTCGTAAAGGCGGTACATTTCATTAATTTGTTCTGAAAAGGCTTTTTTGTCGTCTGAGATTTTCAAGATGCGGACGAGGGTGTCTTCAGGCAGGTTTGAAAAAAATGCCGCCATTTCGGGCATGGTTTCGAGGAAGCGGCGAGCTTTGCCTGTTTTTTGGGCTGACTTGGAAAGCAACATATCGACTCCGGTCATCGAGCTGTATTCGGCAGGATAAACGCTTTGGACAAATAGAAATGCTGCCCAAGGTTTCATACCGTCGGCTGCATCCGCCAAAGGTGCGGTTTCGGGATTTATGCGGAAGGCCTCTTGCAGGGCTTGGAAAGTCTTATCGCCGAGCTTGGCTTTCAGGGATTTGGTGTCGGTGGCTTGGTTGAAAAACTGTTGGTATTGTTGTTGCGTTTCCGGATTTTCTTCCGGCAATACGTCGGTTTCCGTGGTCAGTTGTTCGACGGAGGCAAGCAGGTTTTCGGCTTCTTTCGATAGGACGGCTTCTTTTTTGCCGATGTGGATGGTGCCGGCAAGGTAAGAGTCGGGCTGTCCTGCCTTACTGATTTTCCAAACGTTGCTGGACAGTTGCGGTACCGACCAGTCGACAGACGCAGCGGAGGCGGTTTTGATTTTTTCATCGGAAGCAGTATGTTCTGCCTCGGGTTGGCAGGCGGTCAGGGTAAGGAGGGTAAAGCCTGCGGCAAGGAGGGAAAGGAGTGGGCGCATGAAATTTCCTCTGAAAGATACGGGCAACGGGATGATGTGCAATGTATAGTGGATTAACTTTAAACCAGTACGGCGTTGCCTCGCCTTGCCGTACTATCTGTACTGTCTGCGGTTTCGTCGTCTTGTCCTGATTTTTGTTAATCCACTATATTTGAATGGTTGCAATACGCTAATCTGACAAGCAAGGTCGTCTGAAAAGGGATATGGGTTTCAGACGACCTTTATCTGCCGGATTCGGCCACTCTATTTCTGATGTTCCGCCAGTTTCAGGTAAACGCCGGCAACGTCTTGTTCGCCGTAACCTGCTGCGACGGCTTGACGGTAGCTCTCGGCAACGGTTTCAACGGCGGGCAGCGAATTGCCTGCCTGTTTTAATTCGTTGACAGCGAGGTTGAGGTCTTTGGAGGCGTGTTTGAGGGCGAAGGCGGGCGGGAATTCGCGGTTTGCCCACAGGGATTTTTTGGTTTGGAACATGGGCGAATCCATAGCAGAGCCGCCGACGGCTTCGATGATGGTGTCGGTATCGATGCAGAATTGACGCGCCATCAGCATGGCTTCGCTGTATGCCTCGCCGAAAATGCCCAAGAGCGAATTGAGCACGAGTTTCGCGCCGGAGCCTTTGCCGACGCTGCCGAAGTGGAAGGTTTTTTTGCCGAGGATGCCGAATACTTTTTGCAGCGGATTTAAAACATCCTCTTCGCCGCCGAAGAGAATCAGCAGCGTGCCGTTGGTGGCGGGGACAACCGAGCCGGAGACGGGGGCTTCGGCGAACTGTCCGCCCACCGCCTCGACGATGGCTTTGACGGCGAGGTTTTCTGACGGGGCGATGGTGCTCATGTTGACGATGATTTTGCCGTCAAGCTCTTTGCGGGTGTCTTCGTCGAGGATATCGAGGATGGCGGCGTAGTCGGAAACCATCAGAAAAATAACGGGATAAGCGCGGATAAGTTCGGCGCGGCTTGGGTAAACTTTCGCACCTTTGGTTTGCAGGTCGGCGGTTTTATCGGGTGAGCGGTTGTAAACACCGACTTCGATGCCCGCATCGAGCAGGCGCGTTACCATCGGATTGCCCATCTGCCCCAGGCCGATCCAGCCGATTTGAGTGTATTCATTGTTTGACATGGTGTTTGCTCCCTTGTTGGTTTGATTTGCCATCATATCGGTTTGAAGGTCGTCTGAAAAGTTTTGAAGGTTTACAGACGGTCTTTTTTGGGGAATATAGTGGATTAACTTTAAACCAGTACGGCGTTGCCTCGCCTTGCCGTACTATCTGTACTGTCTGCGACTTCGTCGCCTTATCCTGATTTAAATTTAATCCATTATACAAATGAGAACATCCGCCGCTATTCCTTTGCAAACAGGAATAGCGGCGGATTGGTGTTTTCTATAACTATGCTGTTTTTTCTTTTCAGACGACCTTTCGGATCAGTATCGGATATCGACGGTTACCTTGTCTTTATATTCGCCCGGGGTGTAGTCGGTGTTTTTTACTTCTGCCGAGATGGTGTGAATTTGGCTGTTGCCGTCGCCGGTAGATTTCAACGCGCTGCCTGATCCCGAAGGATTATTGCCCCATAGGTGGGCGTTTGTATGGGTACCCTTTTTGAGGCGGTAGGGGACTTTGTCAGTATTGGCTGGGTTGGTGGATTTCATCTCGCCGCTGCCTTCCTGATTACCGTTGGAAGGAATCAGACCGACGGTGTAGGGCGTGCCGTTGGTGCAGCGGACGGTAAGGTTGCCCGACTGTTTCAGGTTGGTGCTGCCCGCGGTGTGTGTGCCGAAGTCGATGTCGTCGGCGGAGATGAATTCGCAGACGGGTGCAACATGGGCTTGGACGACAAAAGGGAAGCGTTGTCCTGTATTCAAGTCGTTTCCGCAATCTGAAGGGTCAGGAGTACCATAACGTTCTGCCTTCCAGTTTAATACGGTGGAGTTGCCGGTAAAGTCTGCAATGTAATAATCCGAAGCCGTAGTGGGGATGGTGTTGCTTTGCCCGCTGACTAATCTAGCTCTGATGGGGATACTGCCAGTAAAGGTGCCCTTTAGCCCGATACGCATGACACCTGTTCCGACACTGCTGGGGGTGTTTGGCGTGTTACCCGTTCCCCAGTTGGTATTATCGGATTTAAGTAAGGATAGTTGCAGTGTTTGGGCGTTATTTCTGCTATGAACTATTCTCCGGGGGGTATATATGTTTGTAAACCCTCTCCCTCCGTCAATATTGAAGCACAAGCGTACTTTTACAGTATAGATGTCATTATTGGTGCATTGGTAGTGGATGGTGGCTTGAATATCTTCCGGCTGGTTGTTGTTTAGAAGGTTGATCCCATTGCTTTGACTTCCGAATACTAAGGCAGGATGACCTTTGAAAGTTCCGTTGCCTTGTACCGTCGCTGTGCATTGTACAAACCTGCCGGCTACACCGCTGTTTGCCCAAGCTTGCCCTGCGGACAGGGACAGCAGTCCGAATACGGCAGGCAATGTCATTTGTCGGAAAAGACGGTTTGCGGTTTTCAGAGGACCTTTCTTTATATTTATCTGCATATGATGTCTCCCAGTTCCGGGATGGAATCCGGATTGTGTGTTTCAGGGTAGTTCGCCTCAAATGTGCAAGTGCCGCCGTTTTCGGGGAGGATAACGGTGAAGCGGTTTCTGCCTTCTTTCATGTTTTCAATATATGTTTTGCCGTCGAAGCCGGTTACGGCTGCCGGTGTGCCGTCTTCGGCAGTAATGCTGCCGCCGCTCGGGAGTAATTGGTTTTGTGCGTCTTTCAGCGTCATGGTGGCGGCGCGGGTATGCTGGATTTTGAATTCGACGCGCATGCCCGAGCGTTCGGGCGGGGCGATTTCGGCGACGGTGTGTTCAAGCTGGACGTCCAGCGGCAACTCGGCAATATTGACGCTGACGGTGTTTTTTTGGTAGGCGGAGAGGCTGGGGATCAGTGCCAGCCCTTTGCGGTTGGTTTTGCCTACGGGCATACCGCCTGCGCGGATGGGGACGTCCGCCATATCGCCGGTGCTGACGACGGCGAAACTGTCGTTGACTTGGCGGGTGGCGAAGAGGCTGCCGCCCATGAGGACGAGGCCGCCCCTCCAGCCTGCGTTCCAGTTGCTGTTGCCGCTTTGGCTGTAAACGTTTGCCCAGCCGTCGCCGTAGGTGTTTTGATGGCGGATGTTGCCGTTGAAGGTATTGCTGCGGCTGCCGTTTGTATTGTCGTTTTGCTGCCAGCCTATGCCCCAGCTGGTGCTGCCCATGCCGCTGCTGGTTTTGTTCAGGGTTGCCTGATAGCTGTTGTTGTGTTTGTTTCTGCTGATGCCTGCGGAGGTCGAATAGCCGTTGTCGAGGCTGACGGAGAGGCCTGCGTGGAAACTCAGTTCGCGCCTGTTGCGGAAGTTTTTATTGGCGCCGGCGTAGAGCGAGGTGCGGTTTTTGAAGCTGCGGCTCCAGCCGAACGAGCCTACGCCGTCGGCAGGACTGCCTTCGGTGTAGGAATGGACGTAGGACAGGCTGAATGAGCCGAGTTTGTCGCTGCTCCAGCCTGCGGATGCGGAGGCGGATGTGGCGGGGGGGCGGGTGGCTTTGAAAAAGTCTGCGCCGTATGCAGTGTCGCCTAGTTCGGCAAATTGCCCGTTGGTACGGCTTGCGCCCGCGCTGAAGGAGAGCCTGTCCCATTGGGTACTGAAAAACGCGCTACTGCGTCGTCCTGTTTTGCCCGCAAAGCGGCTTTCGGCATAGGTAAGATTGAGTTGTCCGAGCGAACCCAATACGGTATCGGCGGCAATGCCCGCCTGACGGTAGCCGCGCGCGGCTTCGCCGTGGATTTGGGCGGTCAGGGTATTGCTGACGCCGTAACGCAGCGTGCCGGAGGCGGCGGGGTCGGATTGGTATTTTGCGGAACGGATGCCGTAATCGCGGCGGACGTAGCCTGCTTCAAACGACCATTCGTTCAAGCCTTTTGCCAAAAGTCCGCTGCTGCCGTAAAGCGGCATATCGACGACGACGGTGCGCCCCAGTACGTCGGTGGCAACGACTTGGGCGTTGCTGCGGCCGCTGATGGACGGCGGCAGGATGAGTTCGTATTCGCCCGCTTCGATGTCGCGGCTCATTTGTTTGACGCCGTCGAGGTAGAGGTCGACCGTGCCGGGCAGGGTGCTTTTGCCGAGGTAGGAGCGCAGCGGGGCAGTTTGTTTCCACGGGCGGGTGTTGTAAGTGCGGGAGATTTTGATACCGCCGATGCGTGTGCCGCCCCATGAGCCGATTTGTCCGGTCAGGGTGTCGCCGACGGTCAGCGATATGCCTTGTTCGGGCCAGACGGTGCGCCAGTAGGTATCCAGGCGGGCGGTGTTGCCGCGGGAGCCGCTTTCTTTGTTGCGGCTACGGTTGGCAAATTGGGTGTGGTTCAGATAGCCCCAAGGCGTACTCAAACGCATTTCGCCGAAAACGCCCTGTGTGCCGTTGCCGGAGCGGTTGCGCGAGATATTGGCGTCATAGTTCAGAACGGCGGCAAAGCCGGGTTTGGCGATGGCGTAGCGGTTTTCCTGCAATGCGCCGATTCGGGCGGTTTTCAGGTCGGGCTGCCATTCGAGGGGGGCGGTGAGATCAAGGGTTTGCGCGGCGGCATCGTATTTCGCCTGCAAGCCGGGGATGGTGGAGAGTTCGAACCATACGCCCGCGCCGGGTGTGGATGCGCCGTCCTGAATTTCAGGCACAACGCCGTTTTTGCCTGCTTCGGCAGCTTCTGCGTCGGGCAGGGCAATGCCATAGGCGCGCAGAGATTCGGGACGTGCATACAGCACGCCGTTACGCGACATGAAAGGTTCGATACCGTCGCGTATGCTGCCGTTGACTTTGACCTGCGGGTAAACAGTCAGCCAGGCCTGCTCGTAGGCAGCAGGTGCAGCCTGCGTCAGGATGTCTTGAGCAGGGGAGGGCAGGGCGTAGAAACACAGCATCAGCGCGGCACTCAGCCGGGTGAGCCGTGTCCTTAGATCATGGGGCGGCAAACCGTACCTCCGTTTGGATCGGCATGCCGTTTACCGTGGCATTCAGACGACCTGGATTCAGGGAAGCGGGGGAAACTTCCAATTCGCGTTTCCAAGTGTTGCCCGGCAGGACGTAGCCCGCCAGACCACTTGCCAGCGTCAAGGCGTCTTTGGCAGAGGTCGTCTGAAAAGTAATATTGCTCAGTTGCGCATGGGCATTGCCCGTGTTTTCGGCAACCAAAACCGCTTTGCCGTTCGCGGCTTTTTCCGCACGCCATTGCAGCTTCGGTTCGGCATTGTTTTGAACGTTGACAAACAGCGGCAGCGAATAGCGCATCACCAACTGAATGCCTTTTCGTGGTTTCGCATCGGGAGCGGGCAGCTCGTCCACGATCAAGCGGTAGGCTTCTTCTGCCTGTTTGTCGGACGGTTTGACGCGCATCACGCGGAATTGCTGCTGCGCACCCGATTCCAGTTTGACCATGGGCGGGCTGGCAATGACGGCATCGGTAGGTTCGAGCACTTCACCGCCGTTTGCGTCCTGCGTCCAACGGAATACGCGCACTTGTGCCGTCAACGGCTCTGCGCCCTTGTTTCCCAAAGTAAAAATACCCGCCCGCTGTTTGGCGGGCAGGGAAAGCGATGTCGGACTGACTTGCAAGCCGGCGGCATGGCTTGGTAAAACCGCTGCCGCCGTCAGCATACCGACAAGTGTGCTGATTGCTTTTTGCATGAGGATTTTTTAGTTGTTTTGTTTTGAGGGAGTACCGGATTAGTAGGTCAGGGTTACTTTTACGCGGTCTTGGTAGATGTCGGGGGTTTTGTCAGAGAGCTCATTTTGTGGAACTTTGGCAAAAACAGGCAGCATGATGGGAGTGCTTAAACCTTTGCCCGTTAGAGATAGTGCATTGGTATCTTTGCCCCATTTATCTGAACTGATACCATCACCAATTGTTTCAGTTTCTGTCCCTTTATTGTTCACAGTAGGTTTATAGAGCTGATAAGCGATTTTGTCTCGGTTAGTATTTTTCAAGCCACTCATAGAACCGAGACCTTCCGAATTGCCATTGCCTGGTTCTAAAGCAACTTGGAACACAGTGTTTTTGCTGCAAGTGACGTGGATACCGTTTGCTGCTTTACCGACATTGTCTTTTTCTAGTTCGGCACTGTTGGTTTCTGCAAGGTGGGATGCAAAGTCAATGTCTGCCCCCGCAGTTGCATCCTCTTTGGCTGTAATTGCATCTGTTTTTCCGCTGGCAACAGTGAATGCTTCGCATGATCCAGTTACTGTCAGTTTGACATTGAAAAATTGGCTCGTGCCGCTAGAAACAACAGCAGCCATTGCAGTATTGCCCATCATCATGAGAGAAGCCAGGGCAAGAGAAGTTAAAGTAAAACGGGTTTTCATCGGAATTTATCCTTGTATGTGAGTTTAGATGTGTATTGACACA
>NZ_KV814901.1:69603-82607 GCF_001814135.1 Neisseria sp. HMSC067H09
TTTAGATGTGTATTGACACAGTCTCCGTAATATTTTCTGTGTAACGCTTATACAGCAGGCTTTTGTGCCTGAACGGTATATATGACATTATTATGATTTGTGATTATTGTTGCAACTGTTATTGTTTTATATTTTATAAGTTCCTGTGTTTTTTGTAAATTTTGTATTATTTTTTGTTGTTTTTTTGCAAAGTGAAAAGCTTGGTCGGTTGATTAAAAAGATAAAAGGTCGTCTGAAGGCGGTATTCAAGGTTTGCAGGGTTTTGACATCAGATTGATTTGAAAACCCGGAAATGTCGGAACGGTATGCGGGAAACGCCGCATTAAAAGGCAAGGTCGTCTGAAAGCATTTATAATCCCGCTTTCAGACGACCTTTTGAACATCCGTTCTCTAAAAAATAAACTTGACCTTATGAAACCCAAATTCATTACTTTGGACGGCATAGACGGTGCGGGCAAATCAACCAATCTTGCCGTTATCCGCCAATGGTTCGAATCCTATAATCTTCCCGTATTGTTTACCCGCGAGCCGGGCGGTACGCCAGTTGGCGAGGCTTTGCGCGAAATTTTGTTGAACCCTGAAACCAAGGCGGGCTTGCGCGCGGAGACGTTGATGATGTTTGCGGCGCGGCAGCAGCATCTTGAAGACGTTATCCTGCCTGCGCTGGCAGACGGCATTCATGTCGTTTCCGACCGTTTTACCGATGCGACTTTTGCGTATCAGGGCGGCGGGCGCGGCGTGCCTCTGCAAGATATTGAAATGCTGGAAAATTGGGTACAGGGCGGGTTTGGTCCTGATTTGACTTTGCTGCTGGACGTGCCGCTGGAAGTGTCGATGGCGCGTATCGGGCAGACGCGCGAGAAAGACCGTTTCGAGCAGGAGCAGGCAGATTTTTTCACCCGCGTGCGTGCTGTTTATCTCGAACGCGCCGCCGCGCATCCCGAACGCTACGCGCTTATCGACGGCAACCGGAGTTTGGAGGAGGTGAGGGCGGATATCGAACATGCGCTGGCGCGCAGTTTCGGTATGGATGTTTAAAACCGAATGAAGGTCGTCTGAAAGCATACGTTTTTGCTTTGAGGTTGTTTGTTTCAGATGAAAATAGCGGTATGCGCCGCATTGGGAACATGGTAAAATTACACGCTATTACAAAATAGGTTTATTTGTTAATAAATAAACCCTTTGTGATGCCAAACGTCCCGAAACCAACGTTTCAGACGACCTCGTCTCAACATCTCTCTCGCAACAGGATCGAAAAATGGAAAACTCATTAAAAGAAGCCGCACTGAAATTTCACGAATTCCCCGTGCCGGGTAAAGTCTCCGTTACCCCCACCAAATCGCTGGCCACGTCCAAAGACTTGGCTTTGGCGTACTCGCCGGGCGTCGCGGCTCCTTGTATGGAAATCCATGCCGATCCGCAAAATGCGTACAAATACACCGCCAAAGGCAACTTGGTTGCCGTGATTTCCAACGGTACCGCGGTTTTGGGCTTGGGCGACATCGGCGCATTGGCAGGCAAACCTGTGATGGAAGGCAAAGGCGTATTGTTTAAAAAATTCGCCGGTGTGGACGTATTCGACATCGAAATCGATGAAAAAGACCCGCAAAAACTGGTGGACATCATCGCCGCGTTGGAACCGACTTTCGGCGGCATCAACCTCGAAGACATTAAAGCGCCTGAATGCTTCTACATCGAACGCGAATTGCGCAAACGCTGCAAAATCCCGGTATTCCACGACGACCAACACGGTACCGCCATCATCACCGCTGCTGCCGTATTGAATGCCCTGCGCTATACCGGCCGTAAAATCGAAGAAGCGACCTTGGTTTGCTCCGGCGCGGGTGCGGCTGCGATTGCCTGCTTGAACCAACTGCTCGATTTGGGTTTGAAACGCGAAAACGTTACCGTTTGCGACTCCAAAGGCGTGATTTACAAAACCCGCGAAGACAAAGACCGTATGGACGAGTCCAAACAGTTCTACGCCATTGAAGACAACGGTCAACGCGTGCTTGCCGATGCCGTCAAAGGCAAAGACATCTTCTTGGGCCTCTCCGGCGCGAACCTGCTGACGCCTGAAATGCTGAACACCATGAACGCCAAGTCTATCGTGTTCGCCATGGCAAACCCGAATCCGGAAATCCTGCCGCCGTTGGCAAAAGAAACCCGTCCGGACGTGGTCATCGGTACCGGCCGTTCCGACTTCCCGAACCAAGTGAACAACGTATTGTGCTTCCCGTTCATCTTCCGCGGCGCGTTGGACGTCGGCGCGACGACCATCAATGAAGAAATGAAACGCGCCTGCGTATATGCTTTGGCGGATTTGGCGAAGGAAGAAGTAACTGAAGAAGTGGTTGCCGCTTACGGTAAAAAATTCGAATTCGGCGCGGAATACCTGATTCCGACCCCGTTCGACTCCCGCCTGCTGCCGCGCGTTGCTTCGGCTGCCGCCAAAGCTGCAATGGAAAGCGGCGTGGCAACCCGTCCGATTGCAGACTTGGAAGCCTATGCTGCCAAACTGAGCGAATGGAAACTGTAATCCGGTTTTAATTTGAATGTGATGTAGAAAAGGTCGTCTGAAAACTTTCAGACGACCTTTTTTCGTTTTACAGAATCTTTAGCAATGCCGAAGGCGCTGCGATGCGGTGGTCGAACGGCCAAGTTTCGGTTTGGTCTTCAGCGGCGATATAGCCCCAGTCGGCAAGTACGGTTTTCATGCCCGCGTTGCGTCCGGCCTGCATGTCGCGTTCGGCGTCGCCGACGTAAACCGTGTGTTGCGGGTCGGCGTGGATTTGTTCGCACGCATACAGCATGGGTTTGATGCTGGGTTTGGATTCGCCGCAGGTGTCGCCGCTGACGACGACGGCGGGCGGGATGACGAAGCCGAGTTTGGGGACGAGTTTGTCGGTGAAGCGCATGGGTTTGTTGGTGATGATGCCCCATTTGATGCCGCGTCTGTCGAGTTCGGCAATCATTTCGTTCACGCCGTCGAACAGCGTGGTTTTGTCGGCATAGCAAAGGCTGTATGCTTCAAGGCATTCTTGCCGCCATGCTGCGAAATCAGGATGTTCAGCAGTCATGCCGACGCCGATTTTCAACAGGCCGGCCACGCCGTGGCTGGCATACGGGCGGATTTCCGCGATGCTTTTTTCAGGCAGGTTATGGCGGCGCAATACGGTGTTGAGTGCGCCACCCAAATCAAGGGCGGTGTCGGCGAGCGTGCCGTCGAGGTCGAACAATACGGCTTGTATCATGTGTTTTCCTTTGGTGGAGGCCGTCTGAAAGGTTTTCAGACGGCCTTGTTGGTTTAATGGCTGTGGCTGTGATGTGCTTCTGCATAGGGCGAACACAAAATCTCGTTTTTGTGCGGGTGGCGTTCGCTTTCGATTTGGATGGTGCAGTGTCCGATGTTTTTGTGGGACAACTCGTGTTCGATGCGGTAGGCGATTTGCTCGGATTCGGCAACGGTCATGCTGCCGTCCACGACGATGTGGCAGGATAATACGTTGATATTGCTGGTAATCGTCCAGACGTGTAAGTCGTGGACGGATTTGACGCCGTCGGTGTTGCGGATGACGGCGAGCAGGTCATCGGTGTGGATGTTTTCGGGTGCGCCTTCCATGAGGATGTGCAGCGTCTGTTTGAGCAGGCTCCAGCCGCTGCGTCCGACCAGCGCGGCAACGAACACGCTGGCGAGCGGGTCCGCCCATTTCCAGCCGAACGCCATCATGAGCACGGCGGCGGCAATTGCGCCGATTGAGCCGAGAAGGTCGCTTAAAACGTGCAGATACGCGCCGCGCATGTTGACGTTGGCTTCGGTGTCGCTGTTTTTCAGCATGTAAACCGCCACGCCGATGTTGACCAGCAGGCCGACGACGCTGATGACGAGCATCCCCAGCGTGGCGATTTCGGGCGGATAAAGCAGGCGTTTGACGGCTTCGTAGAAAATCAGCACGGCGATGACCACCAGCGACAAGCCGTTGAACATGGCGGTGAGGATTTCAAAACGTTTGTAGCCGAAGGTCTTTTGCAGCGTGGTTTCTTTTTCGCCGAGTTTGAACGCCCACAACGCCACGCCCAAGGAAAATGCGTCGCTGAACATATGCCCTGCGTCGGAAAGCAGCGCGAGCGAGTGGGTCAGCCAGCCGCCGACCGCCTCCAGCAGCATAAAGGCGGCGATGATGATGAACGACACGCGCAATACTTTTTTGTTGGCGGTATGCGTGTGGGCGTGTGCGTGATGATGGTGTTCGTGATGGTGAGACATAACGTTCCTCAACAGAGGTCGTCTGAAACTCCGGATTCAGGGTTTTCAGACGACCTTTTTGCCTTGTTTCAAACCCTGCTCGAAATCTTCCAACATATCCAATTCGAAGCGGCTGAAGCCTGCTTTTTCGCGCGCTTCGATGTTCACATAGCCGCGGAAGATAAACATATCGTAACGGGCAATCAGACTGCGGAACAAGGCGACAGGTTCCAAACCGCGTTCGCGGCAGAGGTGTTGATACCAATGGTTGCCGATGGCGACATGGCCCACTTCGTCGCGGTAAATGATGTCCAACACGCCGCAGGTTTCCGAATCGCCGCGCTGTTCCACCTTCGCGCGTATCCCCGGCGTAACGTCCAGCCCGCGCGCCTCCAACACGCGCGGCACCAACGCCATGCGCAACAGCGGGTCGTAGGCGGTTTTATACGCCATGTCCCACAAATGGTTGTGCGCCTCAAAATCGCCGTAATCGAAGCCGAAAGCGCGCAGCCTTTCGCGCATCAGGCGGAAGTGGTACACCTCTTCCTTCGCCACCCGCACCCAGTCGCGCACAAACTGAAACGGCAACGTGCGGAAACGGTATGCCGCGTCCAAAGCCAGATTGATGGCGTTGAACTCGATATGCGCAATCGCGTGCAGCATCGCCGCATAGCCTTCGGTCGTGTTCATCTTGCGCGGCGTCAGTTGCGACGGCGCGACCAAAACAGGCTTCGGCGGCCGTCCCGCGTGGCGGAAGTCCAGCGGCGGCGCGTTTGTTTCAGCCCCGTCCATGTTCTGAACGGCGGCAAACGCCTCGTCCGTCAGCCGTCCTTTTTCATCGGGGTCGTCTGAAAGCAGGGCAAGTTCCAGCAAAGCATAGATATCAGGTTTCATTCCAAGTCTGCCGTTTTTCGGAAAACGAACATTATAGCGTTTAAAAAAAACAATATAAGGAATATAATCTTTACAATTTGGCGTTGTGCGTCAAAAACCATTAAATACCACAGTTTGCGCAGTCGGCATACATTAAAGAATTGTGAAACCCGATTGTCTTTTCCGCAGGAAAAAATCCCGAAGCTTCAAAAAATTAGCCCTCGGGAAACACTGTTTGCAAAATGTAAACCGCCCATAAGCGGCTTGCATTGTTATTTTGTAACATCGATACTGGGCGCCACACCCCTTCCAACAAGGAAAAATAATGATGAAACAACACAACCTGTTCAAATTCCTCGCCGCTTCCGCCCTGACCGCGACCATCGGTTTCGCACAGGCAGGCGCAGTGGATGCACTCAAGAAATTCAACAACGACGCCGACGGTATCAGCGGCAGCTTCACCCAAACCGTCCAAGGCAAAAAGAAAACCCAAACCGCACACGGTACTTTCAAAATCCTGCGTCCGGGCCTCTTCAAATGGGAATACACCAAACCCTACAAACAAACCATCGTAGGCGACGGTCAAACCATTTGGCTCTACGACGTTGATTTGGCACAAGTGACCAAGTCCGCCCAAGACCAAACCATCGGCGACAGCCCCGCCGCCATCCTCTCCAACAAAAACGCCCTTGACAGCAGCTACTCCCTCAAAGAGGACGGCTCGTCCAACGGCATCGACTACGTCTTGGCAACGCCCAAGAAAAACAACGCCGGCTACCAATACATCCGCATCGGTTTCAAAGGCGACAACCTCGCCGCCATGCAGTTGAAAGACAGCTTCGGCAACCAAACCTCCATCAGCTTCGGCGGTTTGAACACCAAGCCCAATCTCTCACGCGGCGCATTCAAGTTCACTCCGCCCAAAGGCGTGGATGTGTTGAGCAACTGATTGTTTGATGATAAAAGGTCGTCTGAAAGGTTTCAGACGACCTTTTTGTTTTTGAAGTTGAAGATAAGGTGTGTTTGAGTCGAAACCGCCTCTATCCGATACAATCCGGCTTTTGATTTTGTCAGTCGGATGGCAGGTAGGAAAAGTTCAAAGCGCTGTAACAAAGCGGATACCAAAAGGTCGTCTGAAAATATTTCAGACGACCCCGTTCGTTTACGCTTCAGGCTTTTTCGCCAACATGGTAACAAACTTAAACTGTATCGGATTGCCCGCCGCATCTTTCGCGTGCATGGCGCCGAGTTCCTCTTTGTATTCGACAATCTCCCAGTCGCGGTAGTATTCGCGCAACTCGCCTTCTTTAAATTTAAACGGAAAAGGCATAGGGCAGGGGAAGTCTTCAGTGTCCATCGCCGAAACGATCAGGTTGTAGCCGCCCGGGTTGGTGTGCGCCTGCATATCGGCAATCACTTGCGGCACGAAACGCGGATACAGGAACATAAACACAACCGTCGCCACGATATAGTCGAAATGATCTTGAAGGTTGGCGGCATTCAAATCATATTCCACCGCCCGCACGTCCAGGTCTTCGATGCGCGCCAACTCGTTGACGTTTTGCACCGCCTGCGGATTGTTGTCCACGGCGGTTACGTCAAATCCTTTCAAACCTAAAAACAGCGCATTACGCCCCTGACCGCAGCCCATATCCAAGGCCTTGCCCGCAGGAACGATATTTTCAGCCGCCACTACCGCCGAATGGGTCGCGCTCATGCCGTATTTCTTATTGAAATAATCCTTTGCCGCGCAATAAAGCGAGAGCTTGATTTCCGTGTCGTCCGTCAAAGGCTCGACCGTAAACTGTTGCTGCGGTGCAATCATGTGATCGCCGTCTTCGGCAGTCAGATCGACAGAAGCATTATCAGCTTCCGTCAATTTCAGACGACCTTGCAATACGTTCAGGCAAACCCATTCCCCCTCGTCAAACGCATGACCCGCACGCAGCGCGTCGGGAATCTCGTCTGCCTGCCAAGCCGGCATTTCTTGATAGCAAAAAAGCGCCATTTGTCCGTCCATCGTCGGTTCCTTCCAATTTGTTTGCGATAAGGTGCATATTATATGCCTGTTTGGGGCAAAGCCGCTTGGCGGATTCAAACCTTGTGATAAGATGAATGCCTTTATTGTGCAAATTGCAAAACAAACCGATATATGGACGATACCGTTTACCTTTATACAGACGGAGCCTGCAAAGGCAATCCGGGGGCAGGGGGGTGGGGAGTATTGATGCGCTACCGAAATCATGAAAAAGAATTGTGCGGCGGCGAGGCCGAAACCACGAACAACCGAATGGAGCTGACCGCCGTCATAGAAGGGCTGAAAGCGCTCAAACGCCCGTGCCGCGTCGTGATTTGTACTGACTCGCAATACGTCAAAAACGGTATGGAAGGCTGGATACACGGCTGGAAGAAAAACGGCTGGAAAACCGCCGCCAAAAAACCGGTGAAAAACGACGATTTGTGGAAAGAACTCGATGCCTTGTCGCATAAACACGAATTACAGTGGACATGGGTGAAAGGCCACGCGGGGCATTCCGAAAACGAAAAGGCGGACGCTTTGGCGAATCAGGGGGCGGCACGGTTCCTTCAACCCTCGTCCTGAAAGGTCGTCTGAAAACGCCTGAAAAATGTTCAATCAACCGCAAACAGGATTACCCCAATGGCAATGACTTGGTCCCAACTGCTTTCCCCGCAACGCTTCCGCGCAAAAAACGGCGAAATTATCCCTACGGTTACGCCGTCCACACAAGAGGGTATCGATGCCCTGCGTACCGATTTCCACATTGATTACGATAGAGTCGTGTTTTCCGGCGCATTCAGGCGGTTGGGCAGGAAAACCCAAGTCCACCCGCTTGCCGAACATGACCTGACGCACAACCGGCTGACACACAGTGTCGAAGTTGCCAGCGTCGGACGCAGTTTGGGTAACCGTGTCGGCGTCATGTTGCAAGCCGGCGGATTCCTGCCCGAAAACAATACTCCGGGCGATATTGGTGCTGTCGTCCAAGTCGCCTGTTTGGCGCATGATTTGGGTAACCCTCCGTTCGGGCATACGGGTGAGGACGCATTGCGCCATTGGTTCAGAAAGGAAACAAATCTCCGCTTTCTGACATCGCTGAGCGAAGCCGAATTGAGCGACGTGCAAACTTACGAAGGCAATGCCCACAGCCTGCGCATTGTCGCCAATTTGGAAATGTATCCCGATGCGGGCGGAATGCGTTTGAGTGCGGCATCAATCGGCGCATTGATAAAATATCCGTGGACAAGCCAAGGTCCGCGCGGGCGTTCCAAATTCAATATTTATCAAACCGAGCTGCCGTTTATCCGCCGAGTTGCAGCGGAGTTGGGATTGCTCGAAGCAGGCTGCGACCAATGGGTACGCCATCCGCTGTCATACCTGATGGAGGCTTCAGACGACATCTGTTACGCATTGCTGGATTTGGAAGATGCGGTGGAGCTTGAGTTGCTGACCGATACCGAAGTCGAAAGCGTCTTGTCTGAGCTGACCTTTGAAGAAAGTACATGGCATGCCCAATCCAGCCGCCAACGTTGCGCCATGCTGCGCGGCATTGCCATAGGCAAAGCCATCGAAGATGCCGCGCAAACCTTCATGAAACACCAATCCGATTTATTAAGCGGCGAATTTAAGGGAAAAGACTTGATTTCCTTGTGCAGCCCGGAAGTCCAAAACACTTTGGAAAAAGCCAAAGAACTCGCACGCACGCGCATCTTTCGCCACCGTACCAAGCTGATGACCGAAATTGCCACTTTCCCGTGCTTAGGGTCGATACTCGATTTGTTTGTCCCTGCTGCCCATGCCTTGCTGGTTGAGCAGAAATTAGATGTCCGCCAATCTTTAATCTTGGATCTTCTGAAAAACCATAATCCCATACTTGAAACGGACAGCCTTTATCAGGCATATATGAAAATTTTAGATTTCGTCGGCGGTATGACAGACAATGCCGCCGCCAAAATGGCTCAGGACTTGTCTGGAACCGGGATTTTAAGGTGATTTAATTTCTTTAATTTTCAAAATGTTAATATTTTATCTGGAAAAATTGAATTTAAAGGCTGGACAATAGGGAAGGGTTTCTATAATATTCGGTCTTCTTGATTCACAGCGCAGAAGCGAAGTGATGAAAATGCACCCGTAGCTCAGTTGGATAGAGTATCTGGCTACGAACCAGAGGGTCGGGCGTTCGAATCGCTCCGGGTGCGCCAAAAATCTATTTATCCGCGCCCATCGTCTAGCGGTTAGGACATCGCCCTTTCACGGCGGTAACCGGGGTTCGATTCCCCGTGGGCGTGCCAAATTTCAATAAACCCTTACTAAAAAATAGTAAGGGTTTATTTTTATCTTTTAATGCTATGCCCGCGATTTCAGCTTTTTATGCTCTTGCTAACAAAGCTGCTTTTGTCTGCATATTTCAAATGTTGTACCAATTCAGTTTATCCTGACAGTCACTGTGGGGATTATTTTGAAACATGTTTTATATTAGTCTCTAAATAAAACTGATGGAGAAGTTTGCAAAGCTCCCTCAAATCTCCCTAAATTTTTGCCGAGGTATTTAGGGAGATTTGAGGGAATTTTGCAAACATACCAGACTCTGAATTAGATTTTCACTATACATAAAACACTAATGTGAAAATTGGAGGTCGTATGAAAAGGGTTAGGGTTCAGTTTTCTTTTTCAGATGACCTTTATGATTTTGGATTTTTAAAACGGGTTTATTCATATAAACATATGGCTTTGAACATATGTATTGATTATGGTTTATTGCAACAGCTTGATGTTGATAGTTTTTTAATTTATTTGTCCTGCAAATAGGATTTGAGCTGTTACAATCTTCGCATAGGTATAATTCAGCAGTTAGAGAACGGGAGTAGCTATAGACGGTCAGAAGAATATAGAAGGAGTTTATTTTTGTTTGGGGCGGAAGGCGGTGCAAATGGCAGTATCGGTTTCAATGAAGCCACCGCCGATTAAATCCACACAATAAGGAATAGCGCCGAATAGGCCTGGTACGATGATGCTGCCATCTTCCGAGCGTACGCCGCCCAATGTTTCAGCAATGGCTTTCGGTCGGCCGGGGAGATTCACAATCAGGCTGTTGCCACGAACACCTGCTGTTTGGCGTGACAAAATGGCTGTGGGTACATAATGTAGGCTGATACGGCGCATTTGTTCGCCAAAACCGAGCAGTTCCTTGTCTAATACGGCTTGTGTGGCTTCGGGTGTGATGTCGCGTGGTGCAGGCCCTGTGCCGCCGGTGGTAAAAATCACATCGCAATGCTCTTCATCTGCCATATGGATAAGCACGCTTTTGATTTCGTCTTGATCGTCAGGAATAAGGGCTTCTACATAACGGATCGGATTGAGGACGGCTTTGTCAAGCCAGCTTTTGAGTGCGGGAATTCCTTCATCGGCATATACGCCGCTGCTGGCGCGGTCACTGGTGGAAATTAGGCCGATAGTGATGGTAGGGAGTGTGTTCATGATAATAGCAGACTCAAAAGATAGAAAACTGCATTGTACCTGATTAGCTGTATTTGTTGTGGGTGTTGGCAATGTGCAAAATAGCAGGACTTAAAATACAGACCTTCAGGTAAAGGCTAGTTTGAGAAGTTGTCTATAAAAATCATTTCTCTATAAATATACTCAATCTCAAATAGGATGATATTCTGTTTATCACCTCATTATTTTTTGCTCAACAAGTAGTTATCTATGAATGAAATCTTGTGCATAAATTGCCTCAGCCGCTTTATTTCCTATTGACGGAGAATTTGATAATAAAAAATGCCTGTCTGAAAGCTTCCTCTCAGACAGGCATTTCTCTTCACTAAGTTTTCAGACGGCCTTAACCTGCAGGTTCGTCCATCCAATCCACTTTGCTCATTTTACGCACAATCACCCATTCATCACGGTTAGAGCCTACTGTGCCGTAGTAGTTGAAGCTGTACGCCAGTTGCGCGTAGCCGCCTATCATGTGGGTCGGGTTCAATACCGCCTTGGTTACCGAATTGTGGATGCCGCCGCGTTTTTTGGTGGTTTCCGCCGCAGGCGTGTGCACCAGTTTTTCCTGCGCGTGGTACATCAGAATCATGGTTTCGGGAATGCGCTGGCTCACAATCACGCGGCAGGCTATCGAACCGTTGGTGTTGAACACTTCCACCCAGTCGTTATCCACCAACCCTGCTTTCTTGGCATCGGTTTCGGAAATCCACACGTGCGGGCCGCCGCGCGAAAGCGTGAGCATGCGCAGGTTTTCCGAATAGGTACTGTGGATGCCCCATTTCTGGTGCGGGGTCAGGAAGTTGAGCGTGATTTCGGGATTGCCGTTGGGCATTTTGCCCAGCAGCTTCTTGGTGGTTTTGGTGTCCACCGCCGGACGGTACACGCAGAAAGCAGCACCGAAATCGCGCATCCACTTGTGGTCTTGGTAGAACTGCTGGCGGCCGGTCAGCGTGCGCCACGGAATCAGCTCGTGCACATTGGTATAGCCGGCGGTGTAGCACACTTCTTCGCTCTCCACGCCCGACCAAATCGGCGAGGTAACAATCTTGCGCGGCTGGGCGACGATGTCGTGAAAGCGGATTTGCGTGTGCTCGCTGGCATTAATCAGATGCGTATGGTCGCGGCCTGTAGCTTTGCCCAAGGCTTGCCAAGCCTTTTTTGCCACATGTCCGTTAGTTTCCGGAGCGAGGGTTAATATCATCTCGCAGGCATCAATGGCAGTTTCGATTTTCGGTTGACCTTTTCCGACCCCTTCGGCTTGTACGCCGTTGAGTTTACGTAGGAATTCAACTTCATGTTTGGTATCCCAAGCCATACCTTTACCGTTATTGTTGACTTTTTCCAGCAGCGGGCCGACAGAAGTGAATTTCTCGTAAATCGCGCCGTAATCACGTTCCACCACGGTCATGGCCGGCATGGTTTTGCCCGGGATGGGTTCGCACTCGCCCAGTTTCCAATCTTTCGGGTCGAACGGCTGACCGAGTTCCTGCGGGCTGTCGTGCATCAGCGGCGTGAGCACGATGTCTTTGCGTACGCCCAAGTAGTCTTTGGCCAGCTCGCTGAATTTTTTGGCCAGGCCTTTGTAGATTTCCCAGTCAGACCTGCTCTGCCACAAAGGCTGCACCGCTTCGGTAAACGGATGGATGAACGGGTGCATGTCGGACGTGTTCAGATCGTATTTCTCGTACCAAGTGGCGGTCGGGAAAATCACGTCGGCGTACAGGCAGGTGGTGTTCATGCGGAAATCCAGGAGCGTGAACAAATCCAGCTTGCCTTCCACGCCTTCCCGCTGCTTCACTTCGGCTGGTTTCAGGCAGTCGTCTTCGTCGCTCATCAAGCCGTTTTGTGTGCCGAGCAGGTATTTCAGGAAATATTCGTGGCCTTTGCCGGAAGAACCCAAAATGTTGGAACGCCAAATAAACATATTGCGCGGCCAGTTTTTCGGGTTTTCCGGATCGTTGCAGGACATGTCCAGCGTGCCTTCTTTCAGGCCTTTGACCACATAGTCGGCGGGCGACATACCCGCCGCCTCGGCTGCATCGGTAACGTCCAGCGGGTTGGTTTCCAACTGCGGCGCACTCGGCGTCCAGCCCATGCGTTCGGCTTTGGCGTTGTAGTCGATCATGGTCAGGCGGCGCATATCGTCGCCCGCGTCGGACGTGAGCAGCTCGTCGGCGGACACAGTTTCGTGGCGGTACTGGCCGGTGTGGTTGTAGAAGAAGGACGTGCCGGCCATCTGGCGCGCGGGGCGGTGCCAGTCGAGCGCGAAAGTCAGCGGCGCCCAGCCGGACTGCGGACGCAGTTTTTCCTGTCCCACATAATGGCACCAGCCGCCGCTGAACTGGCCCCCAAATCTTGGACACTCATAAA
>NZ_KV814902.1:0-5404 GCF_001814135.1 Neisseria sp. HMSC067H09
AGACGATTGGGTTTTCAGGCTGTACAGATGTTGAGAGGGGGCTGAATTTATATTTTTGAAGTTTGGTTTTCAGACGGCCTGTTGTCGAGTTGAGTGTGGCCGTCTGAAAAAATCAGCTTTATTGTTTTGCTGCTTTGATATTGTCAATGAATTTGTCGAATAGATAGCCGACGTCTTGCGGGCCCGGGCTGGCTTCGGGGTGGCCTTGGAAGCAGAATACAGGTTTGTCTGTCAGTTCGATGCCTTGCAAGGTGTTGTCGAACAAGGATTTGTGGGTAATGCGTGCGTTGGTGGGCAGAGTGTCGGCATCGACGGCGAAACCGTGGTTTTGGCTGGTGATGACGACTTTGCCGCTGTCTAAATCTTGTACAGGGTGGTTGGCACCGTGATGGCTGAAGCGCATTTTCAGGGTTTTGGCGCCGATGGCGAGGCTGATCAGTTGGTGTCCTAAGCAAATGCCGAAAATCGGTTTGCCGCTTTCCATCAGTTTTTGTACGGCTTTGATGGCGTAGCCGCAAGGCTCGGGGTCGCCGGGGCCGTTGGATAGGAATACGCCGTCAGGATTGAGTGCCAAGACGTCTTCCGCGCTGGTTTGTGCGGGAACGACGGTCAGGCGGCAGCCGCGTGAGGCGAGCATGCGCAGGATGTTGGTTTTGACACCGAAATCGTAGGCGACGACATGGTAAGGCTGTTCGGTAGGAGTAACGAAACCTTTGCCCAGCGCCCATTCGCCTTCGGTCCATTCGTAGGCTTCTGTGCAGGAAACTTCTTTTGCCAAATCTTTGCCGACCATGCTGCCGAATGCGGCAATCAGTTCTTGTGCTTTTTCAACGGTGGCATCCGCACCGGTCATGATCGCACCGCCTTGCGAGCCTTTTTCACGCAACAGGGTAGTCAGGCGGCGGGTATCGATATCGGCGATGGCGACGGTTTTGTTGCGTACCAAATAGTCGTGCAGGCTTTCGGATGCGCGGAAGTTGCTGTGCAGCAGCGGCAGGTCGCGGATAATCAAACCGGCGACGTAAACGCAGCGGCTTTCTTCATCTTCGGCGTTGGTACCGGTGTTGCCGATGTGTGGATAGGTAAGGGTAACGATTTGTTTGCAGTAGGAAGGGTCGGTCAGGATTTCCTGATAGCCGGTCATGGAAGTGTTGAACACGACTTCGCCGGAAGTCGAACCTTCGTAACCGATTGATGTGCCGTGAAATACGCTGCCGTCAGCGAGAACGAGAAGAGCCGGAGTGGTCATGATGGAATCCTGTTTGCCTGATGATGGTCGGTTCGAAAAAAATGGGTCGGGCCGTCTGAAAAATAAAAATTGTTTACAAAAAAGACAGCCTTCGGAAATCTCGGCTAAAAAAAAACACGCTCCGCAGCCTTGATTTTGCTGCGTAACGTGCTTTTTCAGGCATAGCTGCCTATGCCGTAGAAGCAATGCATTCTACGTCAAAAAGCCGCATCGTTCAAGTTGTATCCTAAGATAGTTTCTACCTTAACAATCATGCGGTCTGTTTCATTTTCACCATTTTGTCCCCTGTATCAGGCAAAAAAATATTCGGAACTGCACATAAATGACATTGTAAATGTTAGAATCACATTCCGAGAAAATAAAAACAACGTCATCATCCGTCAATCGACGATTTTACGAAAAAAGAACGCATTATGAAAAACAACCTTTCACGTTTCCCCGGTACCGTCCGTCCGATGATTTACAGCATCGCCTCCGCGCTCGCCCTGATGGGTGCAGCATCGCAAGCGCAAGCCCAATTTGCTAAAACCCCGCTTTACCTGCAAAACGAATCTCAGATTATCGAGCAGCCAAAAATTAAACATAACATTATGTTTTTCATTGATAACTCTGGGAGTATGGGTCGTAATGCGATTACTGGGGGGAAAAACCCTCCTGGGCAAGAATCACGGATGGATGTAACGAAAAAAGCATTGAAGCAGGTTCTTGACAAGCATCAGGGTAAATTCAACTGGGGTTTGCAAGCTTTGGTAAATACAGAGAATAATTTCAGCGATCCTGATTCAACAAAACATACCAAAAAGAATTATACGAATAGCGAAGAAACGTTTAATACCTCATGGGAGCAAATGATAACTTTGGTAGACAACATGGGCGCTTCGGGTTATACGCCTGCTACCCGCAGGTATTACGAGGTGGTCGCATCTGCTGTCATGCCTAATATCAAATACCGCTGTCAGAAATCCTATGTTGTGATGATGTCTGACGGTGATGCCAACTTCTCTTGCAATCATGATAGTACAAGTTTTCATTATCGCTTTAACTATGATGGAAATAATGGGCGGAGAAATTCAAACAATCCGAAAGCATACTTGAACTACGAGGAGAAGCTTTATCAAACGGAACCGTTTATCACTGCCTACAAATATTTTGGCGAGTCTCCGATGAAATATTTAAGTCCTGAAGAATTGGGCAATACATGTAGGGATAAAAGGGAAAATGTACACTATTCGAGTTTTTGGGATACTGCCAACAGATACGGTGGAGTCGAGGGTGGAATGGCGTTCTTCAGCCGTAAACTTGCTGTCAACGACATTAAAACTGCCGCTGCAGACCGTGTTGATGCTGCCGGGGTGAGCTGGGATGGCGATCCAAATATTGACCCTAAGGGCGTCGATTACAGCAAACAAACAGTACAAACCTTTACTGTCGGCTTCGGTAACGGTATTTCTACGGCCGGTAAAGAATACCTGATAAGGGGAGCCAGTCATGATGACTGGTATTTCGATGCTGCTCAGCCTAAGGATTTATATCAAGCCTTTGAGAAAATTATCAGTCAGATTAGTAATGATAATGCAAGTATTCCTTTTGAAGGAGAGGGCGGTACTGCTCCTGCAACTTCCAGCAGTGGTATTCCTGATTTGGCGGCAACCATCAAACTAAATACCGGGTCTTGGAGCAGTCAGATTCTATTCAATAAGCTGGATGCAAAAGGCAGAAGGAGCAGTGCCTATACCCAACCTTCTTTCGGACACCGTAAAACGCTGATTAACACAGGTTTTGATACCTACCCTGTTGATACCATTATCAATAATCCTCCTGAGTATATCAACAATGCCTATTTTGGCATTGAAGGCAGTAGCGGTGACGAATGGAAAAAACTGCTTAATTGGACAGCTAGGGTCGGTAGTAATGACAGTGCATACAGCCCCTACCGTGACCGTAAATCCGGAGAGCGTGATTTGGGCGATATTTTGGACGGTTCCGTCGCTTCGGTCGGTAATCAGGAGCATGGTCGCCGCGAATATTTAGTTGCTGCGGCCAACGACGGTATGGTGCATATTTTTCAAAGCACGGCAGGAGACCATCCTTATGATTTGAAAGTCAGCTATCTGCCTGCCGGCATGGAGCAGGAAAAGGATGCTGCGAATCAGCCTATTACACTTGCCAAGTCGCTGAAAGATATTGCTCATGCAGATTACGGAAAATCCATCGAAAACCATAAATATGGCGTAAACGGTGGTTTTACCCTGCGTCAGACTCCTGTTGCCGAACAAGACAGCTCCTTATCGCAGCGCGTATTTATGTTTGGTGCGATGGGACAAGGCGGACGAGGCGCATATGCGCTCAATCTTGGCAGTACTAACAAAACCGCAAAAACAGGTTTGGATGTTGACACTACCGAATGGAATAAAACAGTTCCTTTGTTTGAAACTCCAAAAGGAGAGGCTAACAAATTAGGTTATACCATCGGTACACCGCAAATCGGTCGTGTTTCCATCAAACGTGAAACCGATGGTAGTGCCAAACTGGAGGAAAACATCCGCTATGCGGGATTCCTCGCCAGTGGCTACGCAGCTGAAGCAAAAGATGCAGAAGCCAATGAAACTGCGTTATATGTTTACGAAATGCTCGGTAAAGAAGTTGGTATAGGTGAGAAGCGCGGTCAGCCTGCGGGTGAAGAAGGTAAAGCAGGTAAGGAATTGGCGAAAATTATCGTGCCGGGCGGTGTAGGCGGTCTGTCCACACCGACACTGCTTGATACCGATTTTGACGGAGTTGTCGATTTTGCCTTTGCAGGCGACAGAGGGGGTAATATGTACCGCTTCGACCTCCGTGGTGAAACACCGGATAAATGGACTGTGGTCAAAATCTTCTCCGGTTCGTCAAACAAGCCGATTACCTCGGCTCCTGCCGTATCACGAAAAGGAGCTAAGGAATACGTCGTGATTTTCGGTACGGGTAGTGAAATCTACCAAAGTGATTTGAGCAATACTGAGACACAATCGATTTACGGTATTGTCCAAAAATTGGATAAAGCACCGAAAGATTTGTTCGAAGACAAGGCGAATAAAGATATTGCTGAGCAAAATCTGCGCGAACAAACTATTACTGAGGTAGAGCAGTCATATAACGATGAAAACAACCAGCTGCAAACTGGTAAAGCCTTGTATCTGAGCAACGAAAAAATTGAAGAGGCGCATAAGGGCTGGTTCATCAATCTGCGTCCCGGCGAGCGTGTCAGCATTAAGCCGACCATGATTCTGCGTACTGCTATCGTTACAATACGCAAGTACACTTCCGATGGCGGTAAGACCATCGGCAAAGAGGAAGCAGAAAAAGACTTGTGTTTGCCCGTCAGCAACAATAAGTCAACTGTAACCAGTACAACTTTCCTCGGTATCAATGCCGATAACGGTGGCGCACTCAATAGCCGTAGCGCACGTTTTGCTCCCACAGAGTTGACGCGCCCATTGGATGGTTTCGGTACGCAATACGCCAATGGTTTGACTCAAGAAGGTATTGTTAGCTTTACCTTTATCGATCCGAACAAGCGTACGGACGATCCTGTTACCGCCGATGGCGACAGCGGTGGAACCGGTACGGATAAAGAGCTGGGTTATGGTTCTGGTACGCCTAACAACAAATGTTTCTCAGGTAAAGAGGGGGACCATCGCAGTTTGCTGTTGAATAAAGGCAAATCGCTGGAAGTGAAAGGCCGTATCTGCGGTCTGCAACGTATCAGCTGGCGCGAGCTGTTTTTCTGATTGATTCGTGTAAGCGTATGAAGACCAAGAGGTCATCTGAAAACTTGGAAACAGGTTTTCAGACGACCTTTCTTTTTTGTATGGCTCTTTTAGTCATTAATCGAA
Source organism: Neisseria sp. HMSC067H09 (assembly GCF_001814135.1). Lineage (NCBI taxonomy): Bacteria > Pseudomonadati > Pseudomonadota > Betaproteobacteria > Neisseriales > Neisseriaceae > Neisseria > Neisseria sp. HMSC067H09. Next base: position 5,122 of record NZ_KV814902.1, read on the forward strand.
TTTTGAGCGGAGTAGTAAACTGGGGCTTTTGCGCGGATAAAGTCCACGCTAAATTTCCTGATAAATATTGCGACGCAACATTGGTCGTCAGGCTAAGTTTATCTGAGATCTTTTCAATAACATGAGTTATTAAAATTTTATGCTCAATACCATTTTCAAAATGAAGAACCTCCCTGATTTCTTCTACTTTTTTCTCAATATCAGAAAGGTTTCAGTCAATTGAAAATTTTTTAGCACATTTTTATAGTGGATTGAGACCTTTGCAAAATTCCCCAAAATCCCC
>NZ_KV814903.1:0-577 GCF_001814135.1 Neisseria sp. HMSC067H09
GGGGAAACAGATCCCGTCAGCCGTTCCAAAAAACTATCGTGGGACGGCTTATGCCCGACATTAAGGGCGGGGACCGGATCGGATAAAGGAAGTTTCCAATCCGTCCGGCCACTTCATCCGGAAGAAGGCCGCGTTATTACGGTCAGAGAAGCAGCACGGCTACAAGGATTCCCGGATTGGTTTACATTCCATCCGACAAAATGGCATAGTTTCAGAATGATTGGGAATAGTGTTTCCCCCATTGTGTCGAAACAGATTTTAAGTGTCATCCATCAAAAACTGAATAAGAAATAATCGCTATGAAAAACAGCAATATGATTGAAATCAGTACAGGTCTTGAACCTAATTTCCTGCAGGATATTTTAACCAAAGATATTTCCACATTAGACGCACTCTATGATTTGGTTGACAATTCTATCGATGCGGCAAGAAACAGCATTATCCAAAATGGAAACTATGAAAAAGATGTGATGGGCCTGCCGAAATCATATGAAGGGTATAAAGTGCACATAGATATCTCACCGGAATCTATCTGTATAGAAGACAACTGTTTTGGCATGCAAAAAGAAACATTGGC
>NZ_KV814904.1:0-1347 GCF_001814135.1 Neisseria sp. HMSC067H09
ATACAGGAAGGATGCAATTGATTGGTGAAGACTTGCATCATGATACCGGCCATATTGGTTGGGAAGCGATGAACAAAGGAAGGTAACTATGTGGAAAATCATAAAAGATGATAGTGATGATTTAGAATTTGCAATTAAATGCTTATTCTCTCAATCTATTGATTTAAATGAATTCAAGTTATGGATTGAGCAAGTAATAAGAGATATGCCCATTGAGGACACCCCTTTTTATATTTTTGACTTGGCGGATTTTGATGGGGTAATTGCCGATATTGACAATATTGTAGGTTTTGTTTCGAGTTACAGCCTATCAAAATCGAAAAAAAATGCCTTGACAGGCATTGCCTTCTTAAGGGGTATAGATGTCTATGATCCGCCTATCTCAAAAGAAAAAGCGTTAAAAGCCTTAGAAAAACATCCTGAAATTTATCAGAAGTTTCAGCATTTCTTTCCATTTGTAGAACTGCCTCCGCTTTAGAGGGCGATGAGGTCATCTGAAAAATCAAATTTGGTTTTTCAGACGACCTTTTTATTAGTGAAAACGGGATATTGGGGCTCAATCCAACCTATGCTTGCTCAGCTCAAGACAATGATAGCAGGTTACGAAAAATATGATTAATCATGTTGAAAAATATATAGGCATTATTTCTCATGGATCGAAAAGCGATTCGGGAAATCGGTACAAATTAAATATCGCAGCTATTCCCCCTTCCCCTAACAGCGATTTAAAAACTTATATTACTTTAGGGTTAAGCAAACATGATCTGAATTATAAAAGTAGATTTGAAATACTTTTTGTATGTTCTTTAAAATATGATGAAAATCAGATTTTTCCATTTTTAAGATGGTTGGCAGAAACCATTATTGAGAACAAAAAAATTCTTCTTCGAGGACAGGTTATTTATTTGCCTAGAAGCATTGTTGATTCAACAAAAATGGATGCACTGTATGTTTCCGCCCCATTTTATTTCGACGATGATTTTCAGGTCTGTTATGGCGAATACTACAATATCGTTTTCCCTTTGCTTGTCCCGTTGTATAAACAGGAAGCAGAATTGGTGGAAAAAAAGGGTTGGAATGCTTTTGAGCAGTTCTTGCTGGATAATGAAGTTGACAACCTTTCGGATATGAATAGGAAACCGTTTGTTTGGTAAATACCGTTCTTCAAATGGTCAAAGGTCGTCTGAAAAACCTTGTTTCTGGTTTTCAGACGACCTTTCCTTCATTTGAAATAGGATATTGAGAACCGAGTTCTTCAAAAATCCTACGCCTACTCCTTCCATGGCAGCACCTTGGTCAAAACGGCAGACGGCTACAAAGCCATTGCCCGTATCCGGGCCGGCGACC
>NZ_KV814905.1:0-10410 GCF_001814135.1 Neisseria sp. HMSC067H09
GATTTGGGGGCCAGTTCAGTTTTCAGACGACCTTTTGATTGTGAAAAACGCTTGGAATATAAAGTTTGAAATAGGCAAAGACAAATAAACAGCCCGGTCAAAAATGACCGAGCTGTTGAATTTTTGGTCGGAGTGAAAGGATTCGAACCTTCGACCCCTTGCACCCCATGCAAGTGCGCTACCAGACTGCGCCACACTCCGACTCGAGAAGTTTGGGATTATAGTTTTCTTGTCCGGCTTTGGCAAGGGTAAAGCCGGACGGTTCCGGCTATCTGCTTGAAGCGGCTTTGAATTTGTTTGGCGTCAGGGAGGGTAGGGCTGCGGAATGGCGCATACTTGATTGGAAGCTGCGATGTTTTTCAGACGACCCCGGGGTAAACGGATGTGGCGGAATTTAATGGCTGCTATATAATTGCTGCTTTGATTTTTAATGAAAAAACAGGGCTGATGGACAATATTTTGCATGAATTGTTTGCGCGTCAGGCGTTTACGTCTAGCTTGGTAGAGCGCAATTTCGGACAGGTTTCGGGCTGGATAGAGCTGGTCGGCGTATTGATGCTGATGGCAGCGACGTTTTGGCTGTCAAACCGACTAAAAAACCGTTATTTCTTTGCGGAACAAGGTAACTTCGCGCTATTGCGGCATATAGGCAGACGGATTTTGTGGCCGGTGCTGATGATGATTTTCGGTGCGGCGGCTTTGTTTGTCTGCAACCTGACGGAGTTTCGCCCGGTATGGCTGCATCTGCTGATTTTGGCGGCGCGCTGGATGATTCTGATTCGGGTGAGCGTGGCGGTCGTTCATGCTGCTTTGCCGCAGAACAGGCTAACCGACTGGCTGGAAAAATCGGTCTCCATGGTTTTGTGGGTAGGCTTCGTGCTTTGGCTCTCGGGCTTGGACGATAAGATTTTGGAGATGCTCGACGGCATCAGCTTCTCGGTCGGTTCGGGCAAACTGAGCCTGTTGATGATTCTGAACGGGATTTTGTGGGTCGGGCTTCTGATGATAGGCGCGTCGTGGTTGGCGCGTTTTATCGGCGAGCGTTTGGAGAAAAGCAGCCTGGACAATAACCTGTCCATGATTTTGTCCAAAATCATCAAAACGGTGATGATGGTTTTGGCGGTCTTGATTGCGCTGCCGCTGGTGGGAATTGATTTGACGGTATTGTCGGTGTTCGGCGGTGCGTTAGGTGTCGGTATCGGTTTCGGTCTGCAAAAAGTGGCGAGCAACTATATTTCCGGCTTTATCATTTTGGGCGACCGCTCTATCCGTATGAACGACCGTCTGACGGTCAATAACTTTACCGGCTATGTCACCAAAATTACCTCGCGTTTTGTCGTGTTGCGCAATGCAAACGGCACGGAAGCGCTGATTCCGAACGAGACGTTGGTTACTTCAATGGTGGTCAACGAATCGTATACCAGCCGCGAATTACAGCAGGCATTCAATATACAGGTCGCCTATCATTCCGACTTGATTAAAGCTTTGGAAATCATAAAAAGCGCCGCCGCCGCACAATCCCGCGTATCAGAAAATCCTGCACCTTTGGCAGTGGTTACCAATTTCGGCGACAACGGTATTGATTTGCGCGTGACATATTGGGTAAAAGATCCTGAAAACGGCTTTGCCGCGCTGCAATCGGCGATTTTTCTGGATATTTGGCGGCAGTTTAACGAACACGACATCGAGTTCCCTTATCCGCAACGCGAAGTCCGTATCTTGAATGAAGAACTGGAGCCGAGCAGCATTGCTATGATCAAGGCGGGAATGCAGGCGCGAAGCGATACCAAATCCGACCCTTCGATGGACGCTGCCGGAGACGATTGATGGCAAAGCCCTTGAAGTATCCCGTGTCCGCGCTGGTGGTTTTGCATGATTCAGACGGTAATATCCTCTTAATCGAGCGTACTTCGCCGCAAGGTTTTTGGCAGTCGGTAACCGGCAGCATCGAGCCGGACGAAACCATAGAGGAAACCGCCAAACGCGAAGTTTGGGAGGAAACTGGTATCCGCCTTGCAGACGGGCAGCTCTGCAACTGGCACGACAGCACGGTTTACGAAATCTACCACCACTGGCGGCACCGCTATCCGAAAGGCGTGTTTGAAAACCGCGAACACATCTTTTCCGCCGAAATCCCGCGCGATGCGGTGATTGTTTTGCAACCCGACGAACACGTCGCTTACGGATGGTTCGGTATTGAAGAAGCGGCGGAAAAAGTGTTCTCCCCGTCGAACAAAAGGGCGATTTTGGCATTGGGGGAAAGGTTGGAGAAATAGAACCGACCTGATTGCTTAAAGGTCGTCTGAAAACAGCGATTGCGTTTTCAGACGACCTTTTTCCGCATTTTCAGAGAGTCTTTTGTTTGCTATACTTCCGCCGTTCAAACTTCCGTCAAATAAAGGAAATAAAATGGCAGACTTCAATAAAATCCTGACTCCGGGCGATGTGGACGCAGGTATCATCAACGTCGTCAACGAAATTCCCGCCGGCAGCAACCACAAAATCGAATGGAACCGCCGTCTCGGCGCATTCCAACTTGACCGCGTCGAACCCGCGATTTTCGCCAAACCGACCAACTACGGCTTCATCCCGCAAACCTTGGACGAAGACGGCGACGAATTGGACGTATTGCTGGTTACCGAACAGCCCTTGGCGACAGGCATCTTCTTGGAAGCGCGTGTCATCGGTGTGATGAAGTTTGTCGATGACGGCGAAGTGGACGACAAAATCGTCTGCGTCCCCGCCGACGACCGCAACAACGGCAACGCCTACAAAACCCTCGCCGACCTGCCGCAGCAGTTCATCAAACAAATCGAATTCCATTTCAACCACTACAAAGACCTGAAAAAAGCAGGTACGACCAAGGTCGAATCTTGGGGTGACGTGGAAGAAGCGAAACAGGTTATCAAAGAATCCATCGAACGCTGGAACAAACAGGCTTGATGGGTTGAAACCATAACAAAAGGTCGTCTGAAAACTTGATTTGAAAAAGTTTTCAGACGACCTTTTTTGATTTTGCAGGGGCAAACAAAGCGGGTTGAATCATTTGGGCTCGTTCTTGGTTTTGCCGTTGCTGCAATTTTTAAAATGCAGGGAATAAAAATCCGGAGGAAAGATTTTTTGTTTCGGCAGGGAGGTCGTCTGAAAGTTTGAAAAGGCAAACCGTCAATCAATCAACTGCGTGCGTACCGCACACACCCTACGCGTTGTTTTTGAAGTTTCGAGCGATTCACAGGTAGGGTGTGTGGCGCAAGCCACGCACGCAGTCGGTTGGGTATGCGGGCTACGGCTTGCTTACCATACGTATCATTAAACCGAACTGTCTGAATAATCTTTACCTTTATATACTTTTAATTCATCTTCTCCATACATTATAAGATAATCTATTATTGAATCAATATTATCTATTTGTTCAATGAGTTGACTCTCTTGGATATCAGAAATTCCTACTTGGTGGACTACTATATTTCTAAATTTACGAGCATTTATTATATTTTCTGACATTTCTTTAGTTATTAAATTTTTATTCTTATATAGATATCTTGATTGCATATCAATATTAGTAGAATTTGTTTTATGTTTTCGATAAATATCATCATCGTTTGAAACTACTTCACAAATTAATTGTATCAGGCGAGACAATTTATTGTATTCTGCTACAAATATAGCAGACTTTTCATTTGCTGCACTACTTAGATTTTCAGCCAACTCCTCTTTATCTTGCTCATCAATATAAATATCATTGATTGAATTTAAAGCAGATTCTATTTTTTCAATAACCTCATTTGAAATTTTTTTTAAATCTAAAAAATCATCCTGAGTCATTCCTTTGCAATGAGCAACCTTATTCCTATAATCATATAATTTTTTCCATCTTGTTGTCAGAAAATCTGATTCACAGTTTACAATATGGGCAAAATATCGTTCCCAATTAGTATATGGAGAATATTTTTTTATGTCTTCAATAGTTATTGTTTTATCATCAGAAATTTCTTTTAAACTGTTAATGAAATCATTAATATTGTTTTTATTATATTTTTTAAAAAGAAAATTTGATAATTGTATAAAGTCTACTTCCTGCAAAAAATCTACCTTATTATCTTTTGATTCAATCCTCATAGATTTCAAAACTTCTTCGGGTGTAGTAGATTTTTTCCAATCATAACCAACACTTATAGCCATAAATTTAGAAATTAACTTTCTCATTAAAGTCCCTGTTCTAAAAATAATGGGATATCCTTGGTGACAATATTCCTCTCCCACCCCATCATGCAGTATGATGATGTTTCTTCCACTAATATTTTGGCATATTATTCTTATTTCTCGTAGTAACTTAGAAAATATATCGATACTTTCTTTATCATTACATTCTATTGTAATATCATAATAAATAGAAGAATCAGGTAAAGTTCCTTCTGCAATTATGGTAGGAAAGCTTATGTTTTCAAATATCAAATTATTATCTTTGAAAGTTATATCCTCATGAGAAGATAATAATGCTTTAAATTTTTTGACATCTGTGCAAAGTTTAGAATTTAATTCAAAAGTTATTAAATACTCAGTTTTCATTTTGTATTTCTCTTTATTTAGGTTTTAACTAAATTTTAAGCTAATATATTTTTCAAATACTTCCCAGTATAACTCCCCTAACCTTCACCACCTGCTCAGGACTGCCCTTGGCAATATAGTGGATTAAATTTAAATCAGGACAAGGCGACGAAGCCGCAGACAGTACAGATAGTACGGCAAGGCGAGGCAACGCTGTACTGGTTTAAATTTAATCCACTATAATCCTCCCCCCGCCATCTCCCCCTTCCGGCCCCAAGTCCACAATCCAATCGGCGGTTTTAATCACGTCCAGATTATGCTCGATAATCACAATCGAGTTGCCTTTGCCTTTCAGACGACCTATGACTTCCGGCAGCAGGGCGATGTTGGTGAAGTGCGGACAGCCGCAGCCTGCATCTCCATCAACCTTGTGCGAGGTTTTGCCGCACATTCTACCTGCAAATTACACGAAACTTCAAACCGATATGTAGGGCGTGTGCGTGGGATGCTTGCAAGCGGTTTTTCTGTTCAAGCCATTGATTTAAACTTTCAGACGACCTTAAACGTCGTCTGAAAATCTATCAACGCAAAGGTCGTCTGAAAACTTTTTCAAGCCGGATTTTGGCGAAACTCGCTCCGCTTGTTTTCAGACGACCTTTTGTTCTTCAATCAAACTTCAAACCGACAATTGTTCCAGCAGTGCCTGTTTCAACGACGACTGCGTTTTCGGGTTTTTCAAATCGGGGCTGAAGACGATGAAGCTGTCTTCGACGCGTTCGTCCAGCGTGGAGATTTTGGCGTAGCGTAGGCTGACGTTGTGGGCGAAGAAGACTTCCGCCATGTCGGCGAGCAGAAAGGGGCGGTTGACGGCGGTGATTTCGACGGAGTACCAGTCGGGGTAGTCTTCTTCGGGGGTGATGGTGATGCTGGGCGCAATCGGCATGTAGCGGCTGCGGCGGCTGATACGGCGGCTGCGGCTTTGGGTTTCGGCAACGGTGTGTCCGTGGATAAAGCTGTTGAGTTCGGCTTCGAGCGCGCTTTGGATGTCGGGGTAGTCTTCGGGGGCGTGCTGCGAGGGGATTTGTACGATAAAGGTGTCGAGGATGTAGTCGTGTTCGGTGATGAAGGCGCGGGCGGCGAGGATGTCGAAGCCGTGGCGGCTGAAGATGCGGCAGAGGCGGGCGAACAGGCGCGGACCGTTAGGCATGAAGACCATGACTTGGAAGCTGTCGCTTTTGGGCAGGATGCGGCTGCGGACGATGGGGGTTTCAAAGTCGTGTACGAGGTTGGCGGCGTGCCACAGGATTTCGCGGGACTGATGGCGGGCGAAGTAGGCGGAACCGAGCGCGTTCCATAGTTTTTTCTGCTGTTTTTCGGGGACGGCGGCGCGGGTGAGCAAATCGGCGGCTTCTTGTTGGCGGCGGCCGAAGAGGGCGTGCGGATTGCCGCCGTTGCCGGCGAGGTAACGTCCGGCGGCGTGAAACAGGCTTTCCAGCAGGCTGGCGCGCCATGCGTTCCACAGTTTGGGATTGGTGCCGCGTATGTCGGAAATGGTCAGGAGGTGGAGTGCGCTGAGGCGTTCGTGGGTTTGTACGCGTTTGCAGAAGGCATCGAGTACGTCGGGGTCTTGGATGTCTTCTTTCTGGGCGACGGTGGACATGAGCAGGTGGTTTTCGACCAGCCAAGCGAGCAGGTTGCTTTCTTCTTCGGTCAGGAAGTGGTCGGCGGCAAATTGGCGCGCGTCTGCGATGCCTTGTACGGCATGGTCGCCGCCGCGTCCTTTGGCGATGTCGTGGAAGAAGGCGGCGAGATAGAGGATATCTTGTTTTTCAAAGGACTGCATCAGCGCGGAGGCGTAGGGCAGCTCGTGGCTGTGCATGTCTAGGGCAAGGCGGCGGACGTTGCGGACGACGGCGAGGATGTGGTCGTCCACAGGATAAATGTGGAACAGGTCATGCTGGAGCAGACCGACGATTTTTTCCCACGCGGGCAGATAACGGCCCAACACGCCGTAGAGGTTGAGAAAGCGCAGGGTTTGGGTCAGTCCGTTGCCGCTGCGGAAAAAGCCGGCGAAGCGGCGGCGGTTTTCGGGATTTTGGTAGAAGCTGCGATTGATTTTGCGCGTCGCGCCCCACCATGCGCGCAGGGTTTGCGGTTCGAGCGCGGTAATATCGTTGCGCTGCTGCATGATTTCGACGATTTTGAAAATGTGTTCGGGTCGTCTGAAAAAAATATCGGTGTGCCGCGCGGCGATTTGGTTGTTCACTTGGATGTAGTCGTCGTCAATCCGCAGGGTAACGCGCATCGGCGTGGAGGAAACGCGGCTTTGCAGCATGGGCGTGAGGATGCCGCTTAATTGTTTGACGGTTTTAATCGCGCGGTAAAATACGCGCATCAGTTCTTCGCTTTGGCGGCGGAGGTTCAAGCCTTTATAACCCATGCTTTCGGCGACTTGCGGCTGCAAATCGAACAGCAGGCGGTCTTCGGCGCGCTTGGCGTTTAAATGCAGATGGATGCGGATGTGGGCGAGGCGGCGGTAGCCGTGTGAAAGCATGCCGGCTTCGGTGCGCGTCAGAATGCCTTGTTTGACCAGCGCAGGCAGGTTGGCCGCCAAGCCTTGCGCCTTTGCTATCCAAAGCAGGGTATGGATATCGCGCAGACCGCCCGGGCAGCTTTTGATGTTCGGCTCCAATACCGCTCCCGAACCTTGCGATTTGGCATGGCGGTGTTCCATCTCCACCAGTTTTGCTTCGATAAACGCCGCTACATTGCGTTGCGCGTTCATTTTTTCCGTCAACTCGTCCGCTGTTTGGCGGTTGCCGAATAAAAAACGAGCCTCTAAAAACGCCGTGTCCCCCGTAATATCATCGCGCACGCTTTCGCACAGTTCGTCAACGCTGCCGCTTTTGATCGACGGAGAAAGTTTCATATCCCACAAAGCCTGTACAAATGCCGCAATTTTTTCCTGAAGGTCGTCTGAAACGGTTTCAGACGACACGACTGCCAAATCTAAATCAGAATAAGGATACAGCTCGCCGCGCCCGAAGCCGCCGGTCACCATCAGGCATAACGCGCTGTTTTGAAAATACTCTGCCCACAATGCCGCCAACAAGGTTTCGACTGCCGCCGTGTATTCCTTGAAGAACACCGACACGCGGTTGGCTTTCAAATAATGCGCTTTGGCGGCATCGCGCTGCTGTTTGAAGGTTTCCAATGCTGAAGACAGGTTTGCAGACATTTTTTATTCTTTCGAGTAGTGGGGAGAGGGCGCGGATGATTCGGCAGTCAAATATCGTTTTCAGACGACCTCTGTTGGGCATCAGAGGGATTGGTCATCAGGTTTAGCAGCTCCTGCGGCGGCATCAGCAACTGATACGCCGCCACACCCAAAGCCGTCGCCATTTTTTCAATATTCGACAACGCAATGTTCCAGCGTTTGCGCTCCACCGCCGATACATAAGTCCTGTCCAAACCGCATTGCCGCGCCAGCTCTTCCTGAGACCAGCCTTTATTCACGCGGAAAAGTCGCATGTTGTACGCCAAGACCGCCCGTAAATCCTGCTCGTCAGGCAGTTCGGCAGGCGGAGTCAATTTATTGCTCATGATTTTGTTTCCGGATAAATGGTTAAATTTAAGAATTTGCTGTTACGGATTTTACTTCACATAAAAGCCAAAAAAAAGGGGTGGCAACAGCCACACCCAAACACACACACATCAAGAGGAAAGAGATAGAGAGTATTAAATCAAAGCAGATGTATCATCTACTGATCAGAAAATCTTGAGGACTTTGAGAAGTGTCGTCTCAGTTCCAATGTCGGCGATTATAAATGAAACTCAATTTGGAGCTTTGATTCAAATCAAGTAGTTGTATATTTATAAAATATATTTTTTAAATAGATTATTTTAATAATAAAAAATAAAAAACCGCACCATTCGGTGCGGTTTTTTATTTCCACATAAGGAATTAGCGTTTTTTACCGGTAACGGTAGCAACCGCCAGGTTTTCGTTACGTTTCAGAGAAACGCTTTCTACACCTTCAGGCAGTTGGATGTCAGACAGGTGAAGGATGTCGCCGGCAACGACTTTAGTGCAGTCCAAATCCAAGTATGCAGGGATGTTGGCAGGCAAAGCAACCACTTCAACAGTAGTGTTCAACAGGGATACGCGACCGCCTTGCAGTTTCACGGCTTGAGAGTTTTCAGCGTTAACAATGTGCAGGGGAACACGGATGCGTACCGGTTGGTCGGCTTTAACGGCCTGGAAGTCGATATGTTGAACTTCGCGACGGAATGGGTGCATTTGGAAATCACGGACGATAACGTCTTTGGTTTCACCGTTCAGGGACAGTTTGATCAGTGCAGTGTGGAAAGATTCTTTTTCCAATGCGTAGAATACAGTTTTGTGATCCACAGCAATTGCAACGGGCTCTTGACCTTCACCGTACAAAATACCGGGGATTTGGCCTTCGCGACGCAGGCGGCGGCTCGCACCAGTGCCTTGTGCTTCACGAACAGAGGCTTGAATTTCATAAGTCATGTTAAATACTCCAAATTAAATAAAACTACCGTCATCGGCCGCGACCAGCTTAAGACGGCTTCGGGGTTATGGCAGCAACATGCTGCCTGTCATCACTTCTTCATTGAAAAGATATGAGACGGATTCTTCATTGCTGATGCGGCGGACCGTTTCAGCCAAAAGGCCGGCAATCGTCACTTGACGGATACGGTCGCATTGTTTGGCCGCTTCAGACAGAGGGATGGTGTCGGTAACGACAACTTGGTCGATTTCGGACGAGGCAATACGGCTGACTGCCTCTCCGGAGAATACGGCGTGGCTGGCATATGCCAAGACACGTTCTGCTCCGCGCTCTTTCAAAGCGACGGCAGCTTTACACAGCGTATTCGCAGTATCAATCATGTCATCCACAATCAGACAGGTACGGCCTTGAATATCGCCAATAATATTCATGACTTCCGCCACATTGGCTTTCGGGCGGCGTTTGTCGATAATTGCCAAATCGGCATTTAATGATTTTGCAACAGCACGGGCGCGGACTACGCCACCGATATCCGGGCTGACTACGGTCAGGTTTTCAATCCGCTGCTGTTTGATGTCATTCAATAGAATAGGAGTGGCATAGATGTTGTCGACAGGGATATCAAAGAAACCCTGAATCTGGTCGGCATGCAGATCAACAGTCAAAACGCGGTCGATACCTGCCGAATACAACATATTCGCCACCAGTTTGGCGGAAATCGGAACGCGCACAGAACGCGGACGGCGATCTTGCCGTGCATAGCCGAAATAGGGAATTGCTGCGGTAATACGACCGGCTGAGGCGCGCTTCAGCGCATCAGCCATAGTAAGGATTTCCATCAGGTTGTCGTTGGTTGGGGCGCAGGTGGGCTGCAGGATAAAAACATCACGACCACGGACGTTTTCCATTAATTCGATGGCAATTTCGCCGTCTGAGAATTTGGATACGGAGGCTTCGCCTAACGAAATATCCAAGTGTTTGACAACGCGTTGCGCCAACTCCGGATTTGCGTTGCCGGTAAATACCATCAAACTGTCGTATGCGGCCATATCTTCACCTGTTTTTATGTTTAACTTCCGCTCAGAAAACGTCATGCTTCCCTCTGCTTTATGTCCAAGACATTATGGGTGTTATTATACGCATAATGACCGGCATAGTGAATTAAATTTGCGGCGTTGCATTACCGTTCCGTCTTTTTTCGCCCCAAATTTATCACGACAAAACAAAGTTTTTCAGCGTTGTCATTGATTCTCAACATAAAAGAGCGTGTAAGGAAACTTACACGCTCTTATTTGGCTGGGGAGGAAGGATTCGAACCTTCGCA
>NZ_KV814906.1:0-2229 GCF_001814135.1 Neisseria sp. HMSC067H09
TCTCCGTATTTCAAGTTCAATACTAAATGCATCTTTTAAATCAATGCCTCTTTGTTGCGCTTGTTCTGCTGTAACTCCACTGGAAACAAGACCAGTTTCACTATCTAACCAAGTAGCAATTGGATAATCTGCTTTTTGGTGATAGTAGATTAAGTTTGCTGTTGTACCTTTTTCTGCCATATTTTTCCATACGGTATCGTCAATATATGCTGAAAAAAGGGTACTTTTTTTATTGTTATCAGCTTTGAATTCTAGAGAAACACCATAATTTTCCCACAAACACACTCCCTGACCAAAATAGTCTTCATTCAAAGGCCTGTCGGTATAAAATTCCCCTTGATAAACTGTATCGCTGATTTTTTTTAAGGTAAATTCAGGTTGGTAAACTGCATACGCGGTTGCGCCAGCTGCACGGTTGGTGGTAATCATACAATTCTTTGCATCATAGTTTTCTACCAGTCTGGAAATTTCAAATTTTCCTGGTGCATTTTTAAACGTAACCGTCAATTCGTATTTTTGATGCTTTTTCGGATTCTCCGTTACAACAGGGTCACTTTCTGCTTTGGGCAGTCCGTGAAAGTCATAAGCTGAATCAAACATTTTTCCATCCTCCAAGGTGCAAGATGACAATAGGATGGTCAAACCTATTAGGGTTAACACTTTTCTCATTTCAAGATCCTTTGTGGGTACCATCTGATTAAAAATGGAGTTGTCCATGGATAACTATAGGGTATCTGATTAGTTTGATAAGATTATTAATTCAAGGTTGTAGCTAAATTAAATTGATGTATCAAATTATTTACTAGACTTCCAAGGGAGCTGTTAACTAAGCTTTTGAATACTTCCGCAATTACTTGATTTGTGAACTTTACAAAAGAAGAGTCAAAGTTCCAAAGGAAGTCTGGTCAAACAAATTAATTAGCCAAATGAGCGAGAAAGGGTTCTTTGTTGCTCTTCGTGCTGGAACGTTTGGCCTTTTTCAACTGCTAGTTCCTGTTGTTTATCTTGGTTTAGTGCTATATTTTGACGGATTTTTTCATCAAAAAGTGCAACCTGCTCAGGATGTTCTGCAAGTACCTTTTGAGCATATGATCCATCAGTATCATTGATAATCCCTCTTAACATACCTCTGACTTCGTCATATTTAGATTGTGGGATTTGTGTTGCAGTAGAGGATGTGGCAACAAAACGATTTGTATTGTCATTCTCTTTTAGTAGAAGATGACTATCGGTTATAAGTTGGGCAAGTTGGCTTTCAGGGGTATTGACGTTTGCTGAGAGATTCAAGGCTTTTTTTCCCCAGTTAAATGCATCTTTCCCCCAGTTAATCGCATCTTTCCCCCAATCAAGTGCTTCTTTGCCCCATCTAATTCCATCGTTTATTCTATCTTTAATAAACCTAATATTTCTTCCTGTTTTTTGTACGTCTGCTTCAAATTCTATACGGAATTCTTTAATTAGATTTATATGCTCAGAAGCAAAAGAATGGCTTTGAGCGGATAGTCCGCCGTTTTTGAAATTGTCAAGCCCATGACTTGCTGCGGCACCTACGATTGCAAGTGACCATGTGCGATTTGGAGATGTATTAAAGCGTCCGAAACCGTGAAGATATAAGGCCACTTTTTCACCCTCGTGCAGATAATATTTAACGTTGCCTAAATGCGGACTTGCAGAGCTAACAGGATCGATACCACGGACATGATTTGTGATTAATTTGGCATTGGATTGTTTACCAGGCTGTTTCTCATTCAGCTTGGCTGCACCATAGGCATTGAATGTTTCAGTTTGTTGCCCATAATTGTAGCCGCACAATTGTGCTAGAGCTCCGCCGAGAGAGTGTCCTGACTGGTGAATTACGGCTCCTGGATAACGTGTTTGAGTTAATGATATAGCTATTTCTGTCAATTTCTTGGCATCGGGATATTGATTGTTTCCTTGATTGACTGCCATGCCTAAATCGGTCAGTATATCTGTGGCTTTTGCATTTTTTTCGGGCCATGTACCTCTATGAGTAACAACTAGTTCATTGGTGTCTTTTCTGTACAGGACATAGCCGTCGTAGCCAGATTTAGTATGGAGAGATTTGACAACTTCATATTCTACATTATCAATTCCTCGAATATGTTGACCTTCTTTTAGATTTTTATAAGCTAAATCAGCAGTTGCAAGATAATTTTGCGTTTTCATATTTAGGCTCTCCGTATTTCAAGTTCAATACTAAATGCATCT
>NZ_KV814907.1:0-9727 GCF_001814135.1 Neisseria sp. HMSC067H09
AGGTCGTCTGAAAACTGATTTTCAGACGACCTTTTATCATGATGGCGATGCTGTTGTTTTCTTATTTTTTGCGGCAAACGGTCCTTTTCCTTCGATAAGGGGTTGTTGCGTTTCAATCCGTTTTTCGCATTCCGCCATCAATTCGGCTTCCGTGCCGCTGCCGTGGGGGATAACGGGGTTGATGACGACGGTGATGGTGCCGGGGTGTTTGAGAAAGGAATTTTTCGGCCAAAATTCGCCGCTGTTGAGGGAGACGGGGACGATGTCCATTTCAAACATTTTAGCCATGCGCGCGCCGCCGAGTTTGTAGCGGCCTTTTTCGCCGGGCGGCAGGCGTGTGCCTTCGGGGAAGATGGTAATCCAGTAGCCTTCGTTTTTGCGCGCCATGCCTTGTTCCATCAGTTGTTTGCTGGCTTCGCGGCTGTTGCTGCGGTCTATGCCTATGGTTTTGACGAGTTTCAGTCCCCAGCCGAAGAAGGGGATTTTGAACAATTCGCGTTTGGCGACGTAAACCTGCGGCGGGAAGATTTCTTGCAGGGCAAGGGTTTCCCAGCCGCTTTGGTGTTTGGCGCAGATGATGGAGGGGCGGTCAGGGATGTTTTCGGCACCGATGAGGCGGTATTTGAGTCCGATGATGTGTTTGAGCGACCAGTTGAGGATGCGTACCCATATTTGCGCCATTTTGTGCGCGCCGCCTTGGACGGGCAGGGCGAGGAGCATGAAGGGGAAAAGTAAAATCAGGCTGGTGCTGAGGATGAACCAGTAGGTCAGGTTGCGGATGAGGAGCATGTTTTTACCTGTCGGATGGGTCGTCTGAAATCTTGTTTGGGCTTGAAACGGGGCGAAACAGGGTTTCAGACGACCTCGTGTATTTATGGGTTTGCCTGTCCGTCTGTAAGGTCTTGTGCGGACTCGTGCATGATGTATTGGGAGAAGGCGAGCAGGCTGTCGAAGACTTGGGTGTTTTCGGGTAATTCTTTTTCCTGTTGCGACAAGGTTTTCTTGCCTTTGCCGGTCAGGACGAGCGCGGTTTTGCCGCCGGCTTCGTGCATGGCTTGCAGGTCGCGCAGGCTGTCACCGACCAGCCAGGTTTCGGCAGGGTCGGCTTTGAAGCGTTCGAGGATGTCGTAAATCATGCCGGGCTTGGGTTTGCGGCAGTCGCAGTTGTCGGCGGCGGTGTGCGGGCAAAACCAGATGCCGTCGATTTCGCCGCCCGCCTGACGGACGAGGCGGTGCATTTTGGCGTGCATTTCGGTCAGGTCTTGGACGGTGAAGTATTTGCGGCCGATGCCGGATTGGTTGGTGGCGACGGCGATGTTGTAGCCTGCCTGCGTCAGGAAGGCGATGGCGTCCATACTGCCTTCGATGGGTATCCATTCGTCTACGGATTTGACGAAGTCGTCGCGGTCTTGGTTGATGACGCCGTCGCGGTCGAGGATGATGAGTTTCACGGATGTTCCTGTCAGAAGTTCGAGGTCGGTTTAGATATTAAGGTCGTCTGAAAACGGGTGGTTTGTTTATTCGGACGGTCTCCAACATATCTATGGTTTGGCTGATGTGGTGTTCTAATGTCGGATTGTAGTTTAATGCCTGTATCGGGTCGGTAAGTTTATGTTTGCCTTGTTGTTTGAGGGCGGCCGCTTGGACGACGGCCTGGGCCAGTGTTTCGGGGCGGCTGCGCGAGAAGAAAAAGCCTGCTTCATCGTTCATGACTTCGGTACATGCCATGTTGTCGGAGAGGACGACGCGCGTGCCGCACAAGACGGATTCGACGCCGACCAGTCCGAAAGGCTCATACAGGGACGCCATGATGGTGAAGTCGGCGGCGCGGTAGAGTTCGGGCATGTTTTTGCAGAAACCCAGTTCGACGACGTTTTTCATGGGACGCGGCAGCGGCGAACCGGCGACGGCGAGTTTGACGGGCAGGTCGGTGTGTTCGAAAAAGTCCGCCAGCAAATCGAGCCCTTTGCGCTTGTGGCCGGTCGAGGGGAACAGGAACACGGTTTCGTCGTCCCGAAAGCCGTATTTCGCGCGGACGGCGGCAGTTTCATCGGGAGCGGGGCGGAAGCGGGCGGTATCGGCAGGCGGGTGGATGACGCGGATTTTTTCGGGCGGTACGTCGTAGAGTTGGGTCAGTTCGCGCTGCATCAGGTGCGAATGTGCCATGATGGATTTGGCCGTCGCGTAGTTGCTGCGGTTGCGGCGGATGGTGAGGCGGTCGAGCAGGCCTGTTTTTTGCTCCATGTTATGCAGGTAGCCCAAGTGTGTGCCGCCGCAGGCGAATATATCCGCATGGTCGCAGGGGTTGCAGGCAATAAGGGGGTTGCTTTCGCGGCGGACTTTTTTGAAGGCACGGCTGAAGAAGAACGGCCGCAGTTTTTTGGGCATGAGGTTTTGATTGACAAGGCAGGCGTTGACCAGGGCGTATTCTGCCGTGCTTGTGTCGATTTTGGCGGCGTAAGCGTTGATGTTGATATTTTGCGCGCTCAAACCGCGGATCAGGTCGAAGGCATAACTTTCCATGCCGCCTCCATGCCGGAGGCAATTAATGGTCAAGTCGATTGTTTTAATCATTTTTTGACTGTTCCAAATGGTTTTTCCATTGCTCAAACGCTGCCTGAAAGACGGGTTTGAGGCGTTTGTAGATTTCGGGGGTGTTGGGGACGTGGTAGAAGCCGCCGAGCGACGGGGTGTCGAGGGTGCGGACGTAGTCTTCTAAGAATGCGCCGTAGCCGTCTTCTTCATTGTCGTAGTAATAGGAGGTGAATTGCCGCCCTTGTTCGGTGAAGTCGTCGGGCATGAGCGCGCCGTCCATGTGTTTGAGCAGGAAGCGTCTGCCGCTGGTTCTGCCTTTGAGCATATTGGCGAAATCTTCCGCGCTTTCGGGGGCGGTTTGCCAAACGGGATTCGCCAGCCCTGCCTGCGCCGCCCATATCCAGTACATACCGATATGCGTGGCGGCTTTTTCGGACGGCAGGCCTTCGGGATATTCTTCGTCTAGGTGGAAGCGGATGTTGTCGTACATGGACGGTCATGTGCTGTGATTCGGGGGGTGTTTATTGTAACGGAAAACGGGAGAGGTCGTCTGAAATCTGTCGGGACGTTTTTCAGACGACCTCTTTGTTAATAGGGGGAGTATGCTGCGGCCTGGTATGAAAACATGATATACTTCTTTTTATTTCAACCGCCTAGGATATGTCAGGGCGGTTTGTTTCGTTTGAACATTCTGAAAGTCCCTTATGTCCCAATCCACCCCCGCCCCGCTGGGCGAAAAGCAAATGGCGGTTTTGATGGCGATGTTGGTTGCCCTGATGCCGTTTTCGGTCGATGCCTACCTGCCAGCCATTCCGGAAATGGCGCAGTCGCTGAGCGCGGATATACACCGCATTGAGCAGAGCTTGGTTTTGTTTATGTTCGGTGTGGCGTTCGGGCAAATTGTCGGCGGCGCGGTTTCGGACATCAAGGGGCGCAGACCGGTGGCTTTGGTCGGTTTGAGCATTTATTTTGCGGCCGTTGCCGCGCTGACGATGGTGCAGTCGGTGGACGGGCTTTTGAACCTGCGTGCCGTACAGGCGTTCGGAGCGGGGATGACGGTGGTCATCGTCGGGGCGATGGTGCGCGATTATTATTCGGGCAGGGAGGCGGCGCAAATGTTTGCCTTAATCGGCATTATCCTGATGGTCGTGCCGCTGATTGCACCTATGTTCGGCTCTCTGTTGCAGGAATTGGGCGGCTGGCGTTTTATTTTCGGTTTTTTGGCGGCGTATTCGTTTATTTTGTTCATCTTGGTGTTTGCTTTCCTGCCGCGTCCAAAGCAGACGGGCAAAATCGGGATGGACATTTTCGGACTAGTGGCGGGCAGGTTCGCCAGAGTGCTGAAGACGCGGGCGGCGATGGGCTATCTGTTTTTTCAAGCGTTCAGCTTTGCCTCGATGTTTGCATTTTTGACGGAATCGTCTTTTGTTTACCAAAAACTGTACCATGTTACACCGCGCCAATACGCTTGGGTGTTTGCGCTGAACATCCTCACGATGGCTTCGTTTAACCGCATCACGGCATGGCGGCTGAAAACGGGGGCGCACCCGCAAAGTATTTTGAAATGGGGCATTATCGTGCAGTTTGTGGCGAACCTGACGATGGTACTGCTGGTCTGGTCGATGGGACTGCCGCCGATGTGGGCTTTGGTGCTTTGTGTAATGTTTTCGGTAGGCACGCAGGGCTTGGTCGGCGCGAACACGCAGGCTTGCTTTATGGCTTATTTCAAGCAGGAAAGCGGCAGCGCAAACGCGGTATTGGGCGTGTTCCAATCCATCATCGGCGCAAGCGTGGGGCTGTTGGCGACGCGGCTGCACAATGGTTCTGCGTTGGTGATGGCGGGCATGATGCTGACCTCGACGGCGTGCGGGATTGTGTTGCTTTGGCTCTGCTCGCATCAGGCTTGGAAAGAAAACGATAAAAGCGAATATGTGTGAATCGTGAACGGCAAAAGGTCGTCTGAAATCTTCAGACGACCTTTTGCCTGCGGTAGACATTTAATGGCCTAAATTCAAAAAGGACGACAGCCGTCAAAACGGTGCGTGGGAAATGAAATCCCTCTTTTAATTCAGTCCACTATCATCCTGCTTATTTTGCAGGAGCTTGTTCGGTCGGAGTGGCTGCGGGTGCGGTTTGGGTTGCAGCCTGACCTTGTTCGCCCAACGCATTGGTTTCGGCATCGGCGGAAGTGGCTTCAGTTGTTGCAGCTTCGGCGGCTTTGTCTTGTTTCAATTCGTTGGCTTGTTTTTTAGCTTTATTGGCTTTTTTGTGAACGTGTTCTGCTTTAGCGGCTTTGCCGGAAGCAGGTTGTGCCATAGCTACAGGAGCAGCGATCAGACCGGCAGAAACAAGAACGAGAGAGGTCAATTTAGACAATGTTTTCATGTGTAATATCCTTTCGGGAAATTTGTCTGATAAAATCATTCCGTCAAATGCCAAATGGCAATTTGCGTAAAGACAACCGCATAACTGCTTGGTGCGATTGAGTTTTTATTGTAACGGTTTGTTTGTAAACCGAAGTCAGGTCAAGCGAAATTGAAATAAAGTTTCAAAAGGCGGGTTAACCCCCTTGTCCTGCTTTATTAATCGTACCTCATAGCTTGATTGTTTAAATTTATATATTTCATGGCATTACATTCAATGATTTTCGAACACTCCCGCTTCCGCAATGCATCCTACATCTTGATGGGGCTTGCCCTGTTTGTGGTGCTGTATTTCCACTTTTTGCCCCTTTTGCTCGCCGTTATCCTGACCTACGTCTTCATCACCAAGACCAACGGTCTGATTCTTTGGCTGCGCCGCCGTACGCTCGCGCGCAATACGTTTCTGCACAAATCGCTCAACGCGCACAACATCAACCTGATTTCGACCACGCTGACCATAGGCATCGTATTGACGGTTATCCTCTTGATGTCGCTGGGGATTTACCATCTGATTCACGGCGGGCATATCCCCGTCATGCTGACCAAGCTGGCGGCGATTCTGGAAGACACGAAAAACAGCAGCAGCCTGCCACAGTCGGTTTTGAACATGCTGCCCAACAATACCGCAGAAATCAAAGCCTATGCAGTCAAATTGATTGAAGAATACAGCGCCGCGCTGACGCGCATCAGCAAAAACAGCTTCACCTCGTTCGTGTATATCCTTATCGGCATCATCATCGGCGCGATGCTCAGTTTCCACCGCCTCAACATGCGCAAAAACCGCCGAAAAATGCCGCCCTTCAAGGCAGAACTGGTGCGGCGGATTGTGAACTTCGAAACCAGCTTCGAGCGCGTGTTTCTGGCGCAGGTCAAAATCTCGCTGATCGATACCGCACTGACGGGCGTGTACCTTTATCTGATCCTGCCGCTTTTCGGCGTGGAGTTGCCGTTTAAAATAACTGTGTTGGTGATCGCCTTCATCGTCGGACTGATTCCCGTGGCGGGCAACCTGATTTCCAACACCATCATTATCATCTTGAGCCTCGGCGCGTCTTTATATGTAGCGGTCGCTTCGCTGGTGTTTCTGGTCGTCATCCACAAGCTCGAATATTTCCTGAACGCGAAAATCATCGGTTCGGAAATCGAATCAAGCGCGTGGGAACTGCTGGTGGCGATGGTCGTGTTCGAACGGATTTTCGGCGTCGGCGGCATCATCGTCGCACCGGTTTATTATGCGTATCTGAAGAATGAGTTGAAGCAGCAAAGGCTGATTTGAGTTGATGCGGTAATACAGAGAGGTCGTCTGAAAAGCTCGAAATAGGTTTTTCAGATGACCTTTTTTCAGCTACGGCAACCTGATCCCTTCCCACGGCTGGTGAGGGAAGGTTAGGATGGGGGTGGCTTGCGGATATACGGTATAAGGGGCAAGAGCCACACTCTCTCCAATTCTCTCCAGCCGGACGGGAGAGGACGGATTCTCGCGGGCGAAGCCCACGCTACGGTTCCCCCTTCAACCCAGCACAAACAATTCCCGCCCGTGCGCCTTCAGCCAACTTTTAGCATTGTCGGTATGCGGCGTCAGCGTGTTCACCAAATGCCAAAAGCGCGGACTGTGGTCGGGGTGGCGGAGGTGGCAGAGTTCGTGGATGCAGACATAGTCGGCGACGTACTCGGGCGCGTCGATCAGCCGCCAATTGAGGCGGATGCCGGTGTGCGGGCGGCATACGCCCCAAAAGGTTTTAGCGTTGCTCAGGTCTGTGGCAGCGGGAGTCAGCCCTGTTTCGGCTGCGTGTTTTTCAAGGCGGGGCAGCAGGTATTCGCGGGCGCGTTCGTTCAACAGGCGGCGCAGGTGGTCGATTTGTGCGGCGGTTTCTTTTCGGGGAAGCAGGATTTCAGACGACGTGATGCGGATATGGTTTTGGCTGTGAGTATCCAGCTTAGTCTTTACTCCCCGATACCAAATCCACTCAGGTAAATTTGGGTGGGGAATGGGATGTGCGGACGTTTTGGCAAGCGTGTTCCGCAATATCGTTTCGTTTGCCGCCAGCCAGTTTGCCAACGCGTGGTCTTGAAAAAAGGGTGGGACGTTGATGCTGACCGTCTGCATATTGACGGGGCGCAGAATCAGATTTTTCTTGGCACTGCGTTTGAGTTCGACGGTGATTTGCGTACCGTCGGCAAGGGTATGAAGGAAGCGAGTCATGGTTTCGAAAGAATGAATTTTAGGCGGAGGATATAGCGTTTGCATCGTGGAATGCAAGCAAAAGGTCGTCTGAAACATCTTTTCAGACGACCTTTGCCGTTTCCATTAAAATACCGTATTCCCATTTTTCAGACGGCCTCTTCCCATGTTTCCCGACCAATCCGCCCCCAATCTGCTGCAAGGCTTGAACCCCGAACAACTCTCCGCCGTAACCTGGCCGCCGCAATCCGCCCTCGTTTTGGCGGGCGCGGGCAGCGGCAAAACCCGCGTGCTGACCACGCGCATCGCATGGCTTTTGCAAACCGGTCAGGCGAGTGTACACAGCATTATGGCGGTTACGTTTACCAACAAAGCCGCCAAAGAAATGCAGACCCGTTTGGGCGCGATGATTCCCGTCAACGTCCGCGCCATGTGGCTCGGCACGTTCCACGGCTTGTGCCACCGCTTTTTGCGCCTGCACCACCGCGATGCCGGCCTGCCCTCTTCCTTCCAAATTCTCGACAGCGGCGACCAGCTTTCCCTGATCAAACGCCTGCTCAAAAGCCTCAACATCGCCGAAGAAATCATCGCGCCGCGTTCGCTGCAAGGCTTTATCAACGCGCAAAAAGAATCCGGTTTGCGCGCTTCCGTATTGAGCGCGCCCGATCCGCACACGCGCCGCATGATTGAGTGCTACGCCGAATACGACAAAATCTGCCAACGCGAAGGCGTGGTCGATTTTGCCGAACTCATGCTCCGCAGCTACGAAATGCTGCAAAACAACGAAATCCTGCGCCAACACTATCAAAACCGCTTCAATCACATTCTGGTCGACGAGTTCCAAGACACCAACAAACTGCAATACGCCTGGCTGAAACTGATTGCCGGCAACCACGCCGCCGTCTTTGCCGTCGGCGACGACGACCAAAGCATTTACCGTTTCCGCGGCGCAAACGTCGGCAACATGACCGCACTGATGGAAGAGTTCCACATCGACGCACCCGTCAAACTCGAACAAAACTACCGCTCCGTCGGCAACATCCTCGCCGCCGCCAACGCCGTCATCGAAAACAACGACGAACGCCTCGGCAAAAACCTGCGCACCGACGCCGAAGCAGGCGACAAAATCCGCTACTACTCCGCCTTTACCGACCTCGAAGAAGCCCAATTCATCGTGGACGAAACCAAAGCCCTCGAACGCGAAGGCTGGGATTTGGACGAAATCGCCGTCCTCTACCGCAGCAACGCCCAATCCCGCGTTATCGAACAAAGCCTGTTCCGCAGCGGCATTCCCTACAAAATCTATGGCGGACTGCGCTTTTACGAACGCCAAGAAATCAAACACGCGCTCGCCTACCTGCGCCTCGCCGTCAATCCCAACGACGATAATGCCCTCTTGCGCGTCATCAACTTCCCCCCGCGCGGCATCGGCGCACGCACCATCGAAAATCTTCAGACGGCCTCAAACGAACAAGGCATCACCCTTTGGCAGGCAGCCTGCAACGCCGGCGCAAAAGCCACCAAAGTCGCCGCTTTCGTCCGCATCATCGAAGCCCTGCGCAACCAAGTCGGACAACTGCCCCTGCCCGAAATCATCGTCGGCATCCTCAAAGACAGCGGACTGACCGAACACTACAAAACCCAAAAAGGCGACAACCAAGACCGCCTCGACAACCTTGACGAACTCGTCAACGCCGCCATCGAATTCAAACCCGAAGACAGCAACTTCGAAATCCTGCCTGACAACATTTCAGACGACCCCGCCTTCCCCATCCTCGCCTTCCTTAGCAACGCCGCCCTCGAATCCGGCGAAAACCAAGCAGGCGCAGGCGAAAAAGCCGTCCAACTCATGACCGTCCACGCCGCCAAAGGCTTGGAATTTAACGCCGTCTTCCTCACCGGCATGGAAGAAGGCCGCTTCCCCAGTGAAATGAGCCTTGCCGAACGCGGCGGCCTCGAAGAAGAACGCCGTCTCATGTACGTCGCCATCACCCGCGCCCGCAAACGCCTCTACATCACCATGGCGCAGCAGCGCATGCTGCACGGACAAACCCAATTCGGTATCGTCTCCCGCTTCGTCGAAGAAATCCCACCCGAAGTATTGCACTACCTGTCCGTCAAAAAGACCGCCTACGACAGCTACGGCAGCCCACGACCAACCGCCGCGTCCAAAGACAAAATCGTCGACGACTACAAACAGCCGCAAACCTACGCAGGCTTCCGCATCGGACAAAACGTCCGCCACGCCAAATTCGGCACCGGCGTCATCATCGATGCCGTGGACAAAGGCGAATCCGCCCGACTGACCATCAACTTCGGCAAACAGGGCGTAAAAGAGCTGGATACCAAGTTTGCGAAATTGGAAGAGATGTGAAAAGGAAGATGGCAGAGGTCGTCTGAAACCCGTAGCGTGGGCTTTGCCCACGAATCAAACTCAAAATTTCAGACGACCTCTTACCCAACATTATCGTGGGCAAAGCCCACGCTACAATGAATACCGACGAGGCAAAAGGCCGTCTGAAAACGGGAGGAGCAATTTTGCCGAAACCTCCTCCGTCATTCCCGCGCAGGCGGGAATCCAGAAGTT
>NZ_KV814907.1:9827-55311 GCF_001814135.1 Neisseria sp. HMSC067H09
AATGCCAAGGTCTGGATTCCCGCCTGCGCGGGAACGACGAACGGAAAACGCAGGTGGGTCGGACATTCATGCCCGACCTACGGCTTAGGCTAGTGAATTACCTGCTTAAGTCAATCCAATGATTATGATTAATGTAGAGAAAAATAATGGAACAAACATACCAGAAGATAGACATGGAAACCGTAGTATCCATGCTGAAAGACCATCAGTTATGGCTTTCAAGTGGTGGTAAAGAAGGTAAACAAGCTGTTTTTACGGGATATGATTTAAGCGGTTTAGATTCAGATTATGCAGAGGCGAGATACATAGTACCTCCTTTTTGGGAGAAGAATCTCTCAAAAATAGATTTGAGTTATTCAAATCTGAGTGGATTGTATTTTAGGGAAGTAAACTTAAGCCAAGCTGATTTTCGCGGTGCAAATCTGAAAAATGCTCATTTTTATCAGGCAACATTATATAAAGCTGATTTCAGCGGGGCGGATATTAGTGAAGCATACATTGAAGAAAGCTCTCTAAATCAAGCAAATTTGACGAAGACAGATCTCTCTAAAACAAGAATAGCCTATTCGCATCTTGAGGATGCAAATCTTCAAGATGCGAACTGTCGAGAAACGAATTTTCAGCGAGCACAATTACGAGGAGCAAATTTGCATGGAGCTGATTTTTATGGGGCAAGATTTGTAGCCACAACCATAGAAGAAAATCAATTCATTCATATCAGATTTCCGGAAAGTATCGAGTCCCCCTATTGGGATACAGGTCTTGTTTCTTTGCAAGCCCAAATAGCTGAATCTGAAAACAAGATTCGACAACTAGAGAAAGAGCTAGAACAAGCAAAATCGGTAGCCGACCAAGAAAGCCAAGAGGAAATCAATCGACTAGAAAATCAGCTTAAACAAGAAAGAGAAGAGAAGAACCGATTTTCAGAAAGATTAAAAGATGTTTCGAAAAAAGAATTGAATAGTCGGATTCAGGATGCCATAGATGCATTAGAACATGCTTTAAAAAATACAGATAAACAGATTGAAAATAATGAAAATGCAGCAAGACTGTTCAAATTTTTTGGGATTGGCTTGTTCGTTATTGGTATTATCTTACTCATAGCTTTTAGATTCGTTTCCCCTCCTGATTCTTTGCCAAAACTCTTGTTTTACACTTTCCCTATCATTACGTTAATGCTGATTGGCACAACCTGTCTGCGTCATCAAAAAAACCTGTTGGGGGAAGTCCGTCATTTTTCCAATATGAAACACCAAATCGAACTGTATAGTGGTTTACTTAAAGCATCTTTACCTGCGGCTGCTAGTTACTATGAGTCGGAAAAAGCAGGTGAATATGTGCAGGAAACCTTTACCCAAATCCGCAATCGCTTGTTGAGCAATCCATACTTGCCTGACAATTCATCAGCAGACAAGCAGTCGGACAATGATTTGGGGTCAGATAAGGTGCTTGATTTATTAAATAAGATTGCCGATTTGTCCGGCAAGAAATCTATGGGGAATTAACCAAGAGACAGTTGTTACCCCAAAGGTCGTCTGAAAACGTTTTGGCGAAACTGGCTATCTGTTTTCAGACGACATTTGTTTTGAAATAGTCATTGTCCGTTCGGGTTTATAGCTATTCTTTGGTGCAAGGTTTTCAAACGGATTTTGTGGGCAAAGCCCACGCTACGGGATGGCGGTGCGTCGATACTGTCTTGCCGACCGGGTTCGATTGTTTAATCTGCCGCCGTCATTCCCGCGCAGGCGGGAATCCAGACCTTGGCATTTCGGGAATATTTCAAGACTGCTGCATTTCTAACTTATCGATTTTTGCGTATTTTCCTTGCGTCGGTGGGAATGGAAATAACGGCAATGGAAGAGCAAGGCGGGCGTTTGAGGTGGGGTGGGTCAAGATTTAAAAAGCTGTTGAATAGTGGTTCAAGCAAATTATTCGAAAGGTTGTCTGAAAGCCTAAATCTGTCTTTCAGACGACCTTAATGGGTGTATTCGGCTTTCTGTTCCCTTGTTGGCGCAATAAAGGCGAACATATGCTCCTTTGATGGACATTCTCTGCTAGGATTCGGGCAAGCCTTCAGCGGTGATCTTGTTATCCACTCTTTATACGGAGATAACATAATGAAAATAAAGCTATTGTTTTCTGCTTTGGCACTGTCTGCATTGATGATGGACGCTCAGGCGCATGTTACGATTCGCAATTATTCTAATGGTGTTGATAGTATTTCTGGAAAATCAGACCATTTCCGCCTGAATGTGCCGACCAATCGCGGTAAGGCGGTAACCGGGGTAAAAATGGTGGTTGCCGAAGGTGTGAAACTCTTGTTCATCCATCCATCCTGTTCCGGGTTGGACTTATAAAACAGAAAAAGATGCGGAAGGCAATATCGTCAGCATCATTTACAAAGGCCGTATGGAAGCGGGCGAATTTACCGCTTTCCCATTTATCGCGCTGAATCCTAAAGGCGATGTCTCAGTGAAATACAAAGCGTATGTAACCTACGCGGATGGCGTTGTTGTGCCGTTTGACGGTTCGGAAGAGGCAAAAGGCTATCAACCGACAATTCATCTGAAATAACCGCTCGGGAATGTTTGCCCTAATGCCGACGGAACAATCAGGATATTGAACTACTTGGCAAGCGGGCTATAACGTTCTTTCTACTAAAAAGGTCGTCTGAAAACCTGAATCGGTTTTCAGACGACCTTTGCTTTGGGGGACTGGGCTATGCTTTGTCCTCTTCGTTTTCCACCGCTTTGGGCGGAACGGGCGCGAACCAGCCGACCAAGAGCAGCAGCACACCGACGATGATGAAGGAGGCGATGCGGGCGATGCCGCCGCTGTTGGAAAGCTCGATGAGGAAGAGCTTGACGACGACGATGGCCATCAGCGCTGCGCCGGTTATCCAGAAGGGGCGCAGTTTGCGGCGGTTGCCGTACACCATCAGGATGATGGCAGTCACTGCCCAGACGACAGAGAGGCTGGCTTGAAGGCCGAAGGATTGAAGCATGATGTCGAGGCGCCAAGTGATGCCGTCGTAGAAGTGCCACAGACGCATCACACCCGCGCTGATGACCATGAATGCGAGGGCGGCGACGCCGGGCGCGTTCACGCGGCGGTATTCTGCAGGCAGGGCTTCAGGCAGGGACTTCAGGGCGAACCACAGCATTCCGGCGCAGGCGAGCTCCAGCGGGTTAAGCAGCGGGATATACGGCAAGGGCGCAGGTTGGAACGGAGTGGAGAAGTTCGTCCATATCATCCAACTTGCCGACGCAAGGGCGGCTATCGGCAGGGCGAAATGCTGATAGGCGGCTTGATGTCGTCTGAAAAAGCCGCGCTGCCGCTGCGTATGGAGGACGACCCACATGATCAGCGGTACGGCAAGCCACGAGAGCTGCGACCAAACGCCGTCGAGACGATCGCCGACATACATTCCTGCCCAAAGCGACCAAAGGATGCCGATCAGGATGATGTTAAGTTTGTGCAAGCCGATAGGCGCATGGGTTTGGCGGTTATTCAGGATGACGAAGTTCAACACGGTGGCGGCGGCAAGCGGCAGGGCTGCGGCGGCCGTCCATAGGGGTTCGAGGTGATAGCCGATGAAGTGCAGGGCAAACAGGGGCAGGAATGCCAAGGTCGTCTGAAAAAGCTCTTTCCAGTTCAAACGGTTGGCAAGCAACAGCAAGGTGGTGAATATCGGCAATGCCCAAAGCTCGATAAACAGGGTTTCTTCGCCCGTCCATTGGGTATAGATGGCGAAGCCGCCCAGCATCAGGGCGATAACGAGGATAGCCCAGCCCGCAATTTGCGAGAACGGGAGGGTTTGGTCTTGTTTGTCTTGGTTTTCAGATGCTTCGGTTTGGACGCGCGGATATTGCAGCATGTAGGCAGCGGCAAACAGCAGCGGCGCGGCGGCAAAGAGGTGCCAGTGTGTCAGGAAGCCGTTGGATTCATTATTAATCGAGGCTTGGAAGAGCAGGATAAAGATTGCATTGCCCAAGGCGAATGTGCTGAACACGTCCGACTTGCCTTTGCCTCGGCAGAACGCCCAAGCTGCCACCAAAGCAGAGAAAATGATGATGCTGCCGCGTTCCGCGAAAAACAGTAAAGGCAGGATGGATGTGTAGAGCAGGGCGGCGCAGAGGGTTGCATTTTGAAGCGTGTGTTCCCAGTGTGCCGAGCCTTTACGGCGGTAGAGATGCCATTGCAGGTAAATTGCCGCGCCGCCGAACAGGGTCAGCAGGGTGGTGAACCATTGACCGCGCAGGATGGTGGATCCTCCCTCCTGATAACCGCTCAGTTGGATCAGCGCCGCCAGCAGATAAACGACGAGCGCACCCAAACGCATATGCGGACGCTGTTGGCGCAGTCCGAAGAAATACACGAGCGCGGATTCTACCGTCCACAGGATGACGGTGTTGCCGCGTTCAAAGTGAAGCGGAACGGCGAGTGTGAGGAAAAGCAGCGACAGGGCAACAAATGCCTGACGCAGGATATACAAACCCTGTTGCCGTTTCAGCAACAGCGCGGCAAGCCCGTAAACGGCGGCGAAGCCCAGCGCAGAGAATGCGTCCGCAGACGACCAGTGTTCCACCATGCGGTATTGCAGCCCGAACGCCGCCGCCATCGTACCGAACAATAAAGTATGGTCGAGGACGTGGACGCGCAGGCCGTGGGAGCAGATACTGTTCCAAATTTCTTCCAGCGTCGCATTGTCGGCAACGGGCGCGAGCGTGTCTTCGCGGTTTTCCGTCAGCTTGCGGCGGGCGAACAGATAGGCGATGAAGGTGTAGAGCAGCCAGTGGTAAATCAGGAAAGGTTCGGTCGTGGCGAAATGCTGCGGCGTATAGCTTTGCATGCCCCACAACGCGGCGATGGAGAAGGTTCCGGCGAAACCCGTCAGGTTCAGCGGCCGCCATGCCTTAAACCAGGCAATCGCCGCTACGCCGGCGTTGAGCAGGGAAAGGTAGGAAAACAGCACCAAATAATTGCCGCTGCCGTCCGATACCAGGATGGGCGCTGCCAGACCGCCGACCAAGGCGACCTGCGCCATAATCTGCGCGTTTTGCCTGATCGCCAGCAACGCCATTAATACGACCATCGCCACCATCAGCACGAACACGATCGGCGCAGGCAGCAGCGGATGCAGTTTCAACGCCGCCAAAGCGGTCAGATACATCACCGCCACGCCGAAGCCCTGCAATACTAAGCCGTATTCGCGCTTGCGGCTTTGCAGCTTCCAGCCGCCGATGACCGCTGCCAGACCCGCGCCTGCCACAGTCAGGTAACGCATTTCCACCGGTACATAAATCCGCTCGGAGGCATAGCGCAAGAGGAACGCCAAGCCGAGGAACAGCACCACGATACCGGTTTTCAGCAGCGGATTGCCGCGCAGGAACCAAGCAACAATGGGATTTTCGGAGAATTTGAAATCGAAACCTTCCTCTTTATGGATAACGGTTTCACGAGATTCGGTGTCGATGTTTTCTGATGTATTTTCAGACGACATCGGCACTTCGTTTTCAGACGACGTTTGCAGGACAGGCGCGTCTTGTTTGCGTTCGTCTTTTTGAATGGCAGAAACTTGGGCAGGCGTTTCGACGCTGTCTGCGTACAAAGCAGGTTCGGGCTGTACGGAAGGTTCAGCGGAAACAGGAGGAACGGGTGTAGAAAAAGAGGGAGCGGCAACCGGTTCGATATGCGGCTCGACAGGCGCATTGTCCGCAGTTGCAACAGGTTCAACCTTCTCATGAAGCGGCGCAGGGGGCGTCTGAATATCGTCGGCATGTTCGGACAAAACAGCACGCAGTTTCCGCGCTTGACCGACTCCCGCGTTATCATGAACGGATTCGTGTTCCAAAGCCGTCAAACGAAGCTTCAGCAACTCGATTTCTTTTTCCAGATTTTGCAGCTTTGTATCATGTTCTTCCTGACGCGGTTTGCCGAGTTCCCGCGCAAACAACCATAAAATAGAGCCGAAAATGACGCCGACGGTCATTTCGTCAAGAAAATAGCCAATGAGGATGGGGATGAGTAGGCAGAAATACTGCATAAAACACCTGTCCGATAACAGTAAAAAATATGCCAATTGTAGCATCCTTGTCATGAGAAGGATGTATAGAAGGCGTAACGGTAGGAAAAGGTGTTGTGCGGTAATAGAAGATGTGTCAGTGAAGCAAAAAGGTCGTCTGAAAACCCGAAATCCGTTTTCAGACGACCTGTCTTTATTTTTTCCAATAAGCCGGCGTCAGCAAAATCAACACCGTAAAAATTTCCAAGCGGCCCAGCAGCATGACGGCCGAACACAGCCATTTCTGCACATCGCTCAATACCGCATAGCTGCCCGCCGGTCCGACTTCGCCCAAGCCCGGGCCCGCATTGGTAATACACGCGATGACGGCGGTGAAGGCGGAGATAAATTCCATCCCGCTTGCCATCAGCAAAAAGCTGAACACAATCGTCGTCATGAAATAAATCGAAATAAACGCCATCACCGTCAGCGCCATACGGTCGGGAATCATGCGTCCGTTGACCTTGACCGTGCGCACCGCTTTCGGGTGCAGCAGAATCATCATCTCGCGCAGGCTGAATTTGAACAAGACCAACGCCCGCACATTTTTAATGCCGCCGCCCATAGAGCCGGAGCTTGCCAACAGGTTGGACAGGAAAAACATCCACAGCGACACGATCAGCGGCCATTGCGCGAAATCCGTGTTGGAAAAACCGCTTGCCAGCCCGATGGAGACAAAGTTGAAGCTGACAAAACGCAGCGAATCCCCAAAGGTTGCATAAAAATCCTTCTGCCACAGATACACCGCCGACATCAAAATACTGCCCGCCAGCAGCACCAGCAGTACGCGGCATTCCTCGTCCTGCCAATAGGGTTTGAGCGAACGCCGTGTCAGCGCCGTGAAATGCGTGGCAAAATTCACACCGCCCCAGAGCGTGAAAAACATGATCGCCCATTCGACGGTCAGCGAATCAAAATAAGCGATGCTGGCATCGTGTGTCGAAAAACCGCCCAGCGACACCGCCGACATCGCGTGGCAAAGCGCATCAAACCAGCTCATCCCCGCAAAATGCAGCGTCAGAAAAGCCGCCGCCGTCGTCATCGTGTAGAAGAACCAAAGTTTCTTTGCCACCTGCGAAATGCGCGGCGCCATTTTGCTTTCCTTGTCCATCCCCGGAATTTCAGCCTTGAAGAGCTGCGTTCCGCCCACGCCCAGCATCGGCAGAATCGCAACCGCCAGCACGATGATACCCATGCCGCCCAGCCAGTTGAGCATATGCCGCCAAAAATTCACCGACGGAGCCAGCGTGTCCAAACTCGTCATGACCGTCGCGCCCGTCGTCGTCAGTCCGGACATCGCCTCAAAAAACGCATCGGTAAAACTGATGCCCGGGATGTGAATATAAATCGGCATCGCCGCCACCAGCGCAAACGCCAGCCACAACATCAAAACCAACGTAAACCCGTCGCGCGGGCGCAGCTCGCGGCGGAAATGGAAGGTCAGCAGCCAAACCGCGCAAGAGGTCAGCGTTGTCGCCAAAGCCGTGTAGGCAAACGCCGGAAACGCGTTGTCCAGAAAAAAATACGACATCAGCGTCGGTACTGCGAGCACCATGGAAAACAGCAGCCCCAGTCTGGACAAAACGTGGACAATAGGGAGGAACTTATACATATCAATTAATCTTAACAAACCGGCCGAATCATCCGGCGGCATGGGATGGCGATGAGGAAGCCGACATTTTCAGACGACCTTATCGTCATCGGTAATCGCAAACAGACGTTATTTTAACAAATTATTGCCTTGTCTAGACGCAAAAGGGTAGAAGCGGAGGTCGTCTGAAAACCACATCCGCATCCCGTCCCGCGTTTGCCAGAAAACCCGCTTAAAGGTAAAATCCCGTATTCCAACATGGGTACTGCATCATGACTAAATTTATTTTTGTAACCGGCGGCGTCGTATCTTCACTCGGAAAAGGTATCGCCGCCGCTTCTATTGCCACCATCCTCGAATCGCGCGGTTTGAACGTAACCATGCTCAAGCTCGACCCTTATATCAACGTCGACCCCGGCACGATGAGCCCGTTTCAGCACGGCGAAGTGTTCGTCACCGACGACGGCGCGGAAACCGACCTCGACTTGGGACACTACGAACGTTTCATCAACGCCACCATGACCCGCCGCAACAGCTTCAGCACGGGGCAGGTGTACGAAAACGTCATCGCCAAAGAACGCCGCGGCGACTACCTCGGTGGTACGGTTCAAGTCATCCCGCACATTACCGACGAAATCAAACGCCGCATCCACGAAGGTGCGGCGGGTTACGATGTTGCCATCGTCGAAATCGGCGGTACGGTCGGCGACATCGAATCGCTGCCGTTTTTGGAAGCCATCCGTCAGATGCGCAGCCAGTTGGGACGCAACAACACCTTGTTCGCCCACCTGAGCTACGTTCCCTACATTGCCGCCGCCGGCGAAATCAAAACCAAGCCGACCCAGCATACCGTTAAAGAAATGTTGAGCATCGGTTTGCAGCCCGACATCCTGATTTGCCGCATGGATCGGAAAATGCCGGCGGACGAACGCCGCAAAATCGCCCTGTTCTGCAACGTGGAAGAGCGCGCGATTGTCGGCAGCTACGACGTGGACAGCATCTACGAATGTCCCGAAATGTTGCACGACCAAGGCATCGACAACATCATTACCGAGCAGTTGCAGCTGAACGTACAACAGGCGGATTTGACTGCGTGGAAAAAAATCGTCCATGCCATCAAAAATCCGAAACACACCGTCAAAATCGCCATGGTCGGCAAATACGTCGATTTGACCGAATCCTACAAATCGCTGATCGAAGCCTTGAAACACGCGGGCATCCACACCGAAACCGACGTGCAAATCACCTTCGTTGACAGCGAAAACATCGAGAAAAACAACGGCGACGTTTCCATGCTCAAAGACATGGACGCCATCCTTGTTCCCGGCGGCTTCGGTTCGCGCGGCGTGGAAGGCAAAATCGCCGCCGTGCGTTATGCCCGCGAAAACAACGTGCCGTACCTGGGCATCTGCCTCGGTATGCAAATTGCGCTGATCGAATACGCCCGCGACGTCGCAGGCCTGAAAGGCGCGAATTCCACCGAGTTCGACCTCAAATGCGCCGCGCCCGTCGTCGCCCTGATTGACGAATGGCAAACCGCCGACGGCAGCGTCGAAACCCGCGACGAATCCGCCGATTTGGGCGGCACCATGCGTTTGGGTGCGCAAGAAGTTGAATTGAAAGCAGGCAGCCTCGCCGCCAAAATCTACGGCAGCGAACATATCCGCGAACGCCACCGCCATCGCTACGAAGTCAACAACAACTACGTTCCCACGCTGGAACAGGCAGGCTTGGTTATCGGCGGCGTATCTGCCGGACGCGAACGCTTGGTCGAAACCATCGAACTGCCGAACCACCCTTGGTTCTTCGCCTGCCAGTTCCACCCTGAGTTCACGTCCAACCCGCGCAGAGGCCATCCTTTGTTTACCGCGTTTGTCAAAGCCGCGTTGAACAATAAAAAAGGCTGATGCCCGGCAAAAGGTCGTCTGAAAAGAGAAAAAGCACCTCGGTTGAGGTGCTTTTTCTCTTTTCAGACGACTATACCGGATATTCATTCAGATAAAAATGACTTATCATTATTTTTTTGAGGAGAGTGGAAACCGGTTTTAGGAGTCGGGATGAAGTGTATGGGGGAAAAGCTACTTTCAAATCTCAAATTCCTGCCTATCCATAAATGGTGGGTTTGCGTTTCTATTTGAATCAACTATAAAAAAATGGGTGAATGTAGTAAAAAGTCTAAACTCTAATGAATAATAATTCTTATCAAGATGAAAAAGATTGTTTAAATATCGAAAGTTCATTATGATTGCGCAAATTGTTCCACGGGTCTTGCTGTTTTTGGTTTTGAGTCTCTTATTTTTGTAAAACGATAGACCTAAATTTGATTCTTTGATTAAAGAGGAGTTTGTATGAAAAAAGCCATTATTGCCCTGACTATCGCGGCTTTGCCTTTTGCAGCATCCGCCGAAGTTGTCCTGTACGGACAAGTTAAAAGCACCATCACCTCCGGACAGGTGAAAATCAAAGGTAACGAAGGTACGGAAAAAAGCGCGACTGCAACCCGCATCAACGACAATACTTCACGCATCGGCTTCAAAGGCAGCGAAAAACTCTCAGACGACCTCAAAGCCATCTGGCAGGTGGAACAGCGCACTTCCATTTTGGGCGAATCCAATAGCCAAAGTTTCGGCAACCGCGATTCCTTCATCGGCTTGGAAGGCTCATTCGGTAAGGTTCGCGTCGGCAATATGAACAATATGCTCAACGAGATGGATACCATCGATCCGTGGTTGTATAAAACCAACGCGATGGGTTTGGGCATCAACACCCGCACCGGTGTGCGCACCACATCCGTGCGTTACGACAGCCCTTCATTTGGCGGGTTCAAGTTCAATGCATCCTACGCACCGCGCGACAACCGCAATCCGGACGACAAATATAAGCACGAACAACCCAGCAAAGAGCAATATACCGCCGGTTTGACTTATGAAAACAGCGGTTTCACCACCAACCTTGCCTATGGCCATTACAAAGGCGCATACACCGACAAGAACGGTAAAACCAAAGCCGCGCAAATCGCTAAAATCGAGAGCTACTACGACAAAAACAACCTGTTTGTCGGCGTAGGTGCGCAATATACCAAAGGCCATGAAAGCGCAAATAAATATCTGGGTTACTTTACCGATGATTTCAATACTTACAAAGGCGCTGACATTACTGCCGATGCCGGTAAAAATGAAGCCGTCAAAGTTGCCGATGCAGCCGTTACCGTGGGTTATACCTTCGGTAACCTGACCCCGCGCCTCACTTACGCCCACGGCTGGGCGGCAAAAGGTGTGAACAGCGGCGAGAAACTGGTCGATAAGTTCGACCAAGTTGTAGTTGGTGCCAACTACAAATTCAGCAAACGTACTTCTATGCTTGCTCATGCCGGTTATATGAAACTGGGCAGCAAAACCCGCCTGACGCCGACTCAAACAGGGTCTGTTGAGCAAAAAGCCGTTTCTTTGGGTATGGTTCATAAATTCTGATGAAACCGTAAGGATAATCAGAAAATATAAAAGGTCGTCTGAAACCTGATTTTGGGTTTCAGACGACCTTTTATCATAATAAAAATTTAAATATTTCCAAATTTAATAGAAGGTTCGAATACGGCGGATCTGTTTGTCCTTTTTACATAGGAAAACGCCTTAACAGTTAAAAAAATAAATTATTTTAGAATATTAAATTCTGATGTTCTCGTTTTGAGGTAGTTTTAGATAGTGTGTCAGAGGGAAAAATCTGCCGCATCAAACCTTATTTTTGAGAGGCGAGGAAGCCGCTTAACTCGAACTCGAAAGGCATTCCGTTTTGCGCGCCGGAGCGGGTAATAGACAGGGCGGCAGCGGCGCAGGCCTTGCGTACGGCGATGTCTATGCCTTCGTGCCAGAATACTGCCAATGCGCCGTTGAAGGCATCGCTGGCACCCGTGGTGTCGGAGGTTTGTACCTTAAAACCTGAAACATGGCGCAGACGGCCTTTGGGGTCTTTATATACGGCGCCTTTACTGCCTGAAGTCATCAGGACGGGGCAGGGGGATTTTAAAATCAACTCTTCGGGAGAC
Source organism: Neisseria sp. HMSC067H09 (assembly GCF_001814135.1). Taxonomy (NCBI): domain Bacteria; kingdom Pseudomonadati; phylum Pseudomonadota; class Betaproteobacteria; order Neisseriales; family Neisseriaceae; genus Neisseria; species Neisseria sp. HMSC067H09. The sequence continues at coordinate 21,525 of NZ_KV814907.1, forward strand.
AAGCCTTGCGGTGCTCCCAAGCTGGCGGCAAGCTCATAGCGGTTGGGTGTTAAGATGGTAATTTGCTCCAACAATTCTTTCGGGATGGCGCGGGCGGGTGCGGGATTAAGGATAAAGGGTTTGTTGTATTTTGCTGCCAGTTTTGATGTGGCTATCACGCACTCCATCGGAATTTCAAGCTGGCTGAGGATGATGTCGGCTTCGGCAAACCGTTCTTCTGCGGCTTCGATGTCGGCAACGGTCAGATACATATTTGCGCCGGCAATAACGATGATGGAATTTTCTTCGTCGGCAACGGTAATGTTTGCCATGCCGCTGTTTTGTCCCATGATGGTTTGGACATAATCGGTACATATGCCTTCGTGGCGGAGGTTGGTTACCATTTCCAGTCCGAAATCGTCGTCGCCGACTGCACCGATGATGGTTACGCATGCACCTAGGCGTGCGGCGGCAACTGCTTGGTTGGCACCTTTGCCTCCCATGTAGCGATGGAATGAGCTTCCCAGCAAAGTCTCGCCCGCGCGCGCGAATTGGGTGGCGCGGGTTACTAAATCCATGTTGATACTACCGACGACGACGACTTTGATATGGAGCATTCTGATATATCCCTTTTGAAACACGATACAACCGTATCAGGCGGTCTTTATTGATATTGAAATATGCAGGAAACCGCATTCTCTATGCCGATAGGCATTTTGCGTCATTGTACCCGCTGGAATTGCAAATGCAATATTAATTCCCGTTTTTCATATTTTAATATCAGATTTTGTTGTAATTAAATCGTAAAATTTCGGAAACTTCATACCGTTTGAATGCTAAATTTGTACATTGGTCGGTTTTTATTTTGTTTTTTATAAAATTTAAATAGAATGGAAAATTTTTTCTGTTTTATATACCATTTTTCTTTCAAGGTCGTCTGAAAACCCGCGTGCCCGTTTTAGCGAAACTCACTTTGTTTGTTTTGGCAAGCCCAGCTTCACTCCTTTTCAGACGACCTTTTTCCAACCCTGCTACAATACGCCTTTTATTGTTCACGCCGATTTTGCCATGACCGAGCCGACCTACATCCCGCTGCGCCTGCATACCGAGTTTTCGATTACCGACGGTATGGTGCGGATTAAAAAACTGATTGCCAAAGCGCAGGAATACGGTTTGCCTGCTTTGGGCATCAGCGATTTGATGAACGAATTCGGTTTGGTGAAATTCTATAAAGCCTGCCGCAGCGCGGGGATTAAGCCCGTCGGGGCGGCGGATGTATGGATAGGCAATCCCAATGCGCCCGACAAGCCGTTCCGCGCCATGCTGATTATCCGCAATGATGCGGGCTATCTGCGCTTGAGCGAGCTTTTAACGGAGGCCTATGTCGGCAAAGACCGCAATATCCATCATGCGGAACTCAATCCCGAATGGCTGGAAAACGGCGACAACAGCGGCTTGATTTGTTTGAGCGGCGCGCATTACGGCGAAGTGGGCGTGAATCTGTTGAACGGCAATGAAGACGCGGCGCGTGCGGCGGCGTTGAAGTATGCGGCGTGGTTTCCCGATGCGTTTTATCTGGAGCTGCAACGCCTGCCCGAACGTCCCGAATGGGAGGCTTGCGTTTCGGGCAGCGTGAAGCTGGCGGAGGAGTTGGGTTTGCCGGTGGTGGCGACGCATCCGACGCAGTTTATGAGCCGCGACGATTTCAACGCGCACGAGGCGCGGGTGTGCATCGCGGGCGGCTGGGTATTGACGGACAAGAAACGTCCGCGCGATTTTACGCCGAGCCAGTTTTTCATTCCGCCGGAAACGATGCTGGAGCGTTTCGCCGATTTGCCCGAAGCCTTGGAAAACACGGTGGAAATTGCCAAACGCTGCAATATCCATATCACGCTGGGCAAAAACTTCCTGCCCTTGTTCCCGACGCCCGACGGCCTGTCGCTGGACGATTATCTGGTGAAACTGTCCAACGAGGGCTTGCAGGAACGCATGGTTCAGCTTTATCCCGACGAGGCGGAGCGGGCGGCGAAAATGCCGGAATATCAGGAGCGGCTGGATTTTGAGTTGAACATCATCATCCAGATGAAATTCCCCGGCTATTTCCTTATCGTACAAGACTTTATCAACTGGGCGAAAACGCACGGCTGTCCGGTCGGGCCGGGACGCGGTTCGGGCGCAGGTTCGCTGGTGGCGTATTCGCTGAAGATTACCGACCTCGACCCGCTGAAATACGCGCTGCTGTTCGAACGTTTCTTAAACCCCGAACGCGTCTCCATGCCCGACTTCGACGTGGACTTTTGCCAGAGCAACCGCGGCCGCGTGATTGAGTATGTGCGCGATAAATACGGCGCGCAGGCGGTGAGCCAGATTGTGACCTTCGGCACGATGTCGTCCAAAGCGGTCATCCGCGACGTAGGGCGCGTGTTGGAGCTGCCGTTTACCCTGTGCGACAAACTGTCGAAGCTGATTCCGCTGGAAGCCAACAAACCTTTGGGTTTGGACGACGCGATGAAGGCGGAGCCGCAGATTCAGGAATTGATTGAAGCGGAAGAAGCGGACGAACTGATTACGCTGGCGAAAAAGCTGGAAGATTTGACGCGCGGTTTGGGTATGCACGCGGGCGGCGTGTTGATTGCGCCGGGCAAGATTTCCGATTACAGCCCCGTGTATCAGGCGGACGAATCCGCCTCGCCCGTATCCATGTACGACAAGGGCGACGTGGAAGACGTGGGTTTGGTGAAGTTCGACTTTTTGGGTCTGCGCAACCTGACCATTATCGAAATGGCGCAGAACAACATCAAAAACACCACCGGCGATATTGTCGATGTCGGCAAAATCCCGCTTGACGACCAAGCCGCCTACAAAATCTTCCGCGACGCGAACACCACCGCCGTCTTCCAGTTCGAGTCGACCGGCATGAAAAAAATGCTGAAAACGGCGCACACCACCAAGTTTGAAGAACTCATCGCCTTCGTATCGCTCTACCGCCCCGGCCCGATGGACAACATTCCCGACTTCGTCGCGCGCATGAAGGGTCAGGAATTCCAATACATCCACCCGCTGCTCGAAGGTATCCTCGCGCCGACCTACGGGATTATGGTGTATCAGGAACAAGTGATGCAGGCGGCGCAGATTATCGGCGGCTACTCGCTTGGCGGCGCGGACCTGCTGCGCCGCGCCATGGGTAAGAAAAAGCCTGAAGAAATGGTGAAACACCGCGAAATCTTCGCTGAAGGCGCGGCAAAACAAGGCATTTCGCGCGAAAAATCCGACGAAATCTTCAACTATATGGAAAAATTCGCCGGCTACGGTTTCAACAAATCCCACGCCGCCGCCTACGCCCTGATTTCCTACCAGACCGCATGGCTCAAAGCCCATTACCCCGCCGAATTTATGGCGGCGACCATGTCGTCTGAATTGGACAACACCGACCAGCTCAAGCATTTCTACGACGACTGCCGCGCCAACGGCATCGAGTTCCTGCCGCCCGACATCAACGAATCCGACTACCGCTTCACGCCGTATCCGAACATGAAAATCCACTACGCACTCGGCGCAATTAAAGGCACGGGCGAAGCCGCCGTCGAATCCATCATCGCCGCGCGGCAAAGCGGCGGCAAGTTTACCGGCCTCTTGGACTTCTGCGAGCGCGTCGGCAAAGAACACATGAACCGCCGCACCCTCGAAGCCCTGATACGCGGCGGCGCGTTCGACAGCATCGAACCCAACCGCGCCATGCTCTTGGCAAACATCGACCTCGCCATGAACAACGCCGACCAAAAAGCCGCCAACGCCAATCAGGGCGGGCTGTTTGACATGATGGAAGACGCCATCGAACCGGTGCAGCTCATCGACGCGCCCATGTGGAGCGAATCGGAAAAACTCGCCGAAGAAAAAACCGTCATCGGCTTCTACCTGTCTGGCCACCCGTTCGGCCCGTATGCTCAAGAAGTCCGCCAAATCGCCCCGACCAAATTAGGTCGTCTGAAACCGCAAGACAGCGTGCGCCTCGCCGGATTCGTTACCGCCGTGCGCACCATGATGGGCAAGCGCGGCAAAATCGCCTTCGTCAGCCTCGAAGATTTGAGCGGGCAGATTGAAATCATGGTCAGCGGCCAGACGCTGGAAAACTGCGCCGACTACCTCAAATCCGACCAAGTGTTGATTATCGAATCCAAAGTCAGCCGCGATGATTACGGCGGCAGCGACGGGCTGCGCATCATGGCAAACCAAGTCATGACCCTGCAAATGGCGCGCGAACGCTACGCCCGCAGCCTCAGCCTCGCCCTCGCCCCCGGTCACGACATCGAGCGCCTCGCTACCATCCTCACCGCCCACCGCCTGCCCGACACGCCGCACATCCCGCTGCAACTGTCGTACAGCAACGACAAAGCGTCGGGCAAGTTTCAGGTGCCGCCGAAATGGATGGTTACGCCCAGCTCCGCGTTATTCGACGAACTGGAAAAACTGCTCGGCAGCAGGGCAGTACGCGTGAATTGGTAGTATTGGTAACTATAGGTTTATTTCGGAACCGATTGAAACTTCTGTAAAAAATCTGATAAAAATTTGATGATTCAGGTCGTCTGAAATCCAAAGTCCGGTTTTCAGACGACCTCAACTAAGGATCAACATGAAATACAAAGACCTACGCGACTTCATTGCTATGCTCGAGCAGCAGGGCAAACTCAAACGCGTCGCGCATCCCGTTTCCCCGCATTTGGAAATGACCGAAATCGCCGACCGCGTGCTGCGTGCCGAAGGGCCGGCGTTGTTGTTTGAAAACCCGATTAAGCCCGACGGTACGCGTTATGATTATCCCGTGTTGGCGAACCTGTTCGGCACGCCCGAACGCGTGGCGATGGGCATGGGCGCGGACAGCGTGTCCAAACTGCGCGAAATCGGGCAGACGCTGGCGTATTTGAAAGAACCCGAACCGCCCAAAGGCATCAAAGACGCGTTTTCCAAACTGCCGCTGCTGAAAGACATTTGGAGCATGGCGCCGAACGTGGTGAAAAATGCGCCGTGTCAGGAAATCGTGTGGGAAGGTGAAGACGTTGATTTGTATCAACTGCCGATTCAGCATTGCTGGCCGGAAGACGTTGCGCCGCTGGTAACATGGGGCTTGACCGTCACGCGCGGTCCGCACAAAAAACGCCAGAATTTAGGCATTTACCGTCAGCAATTAATCGGCAAAAACAAGCTGATTATGCGCTGGCTGTCGCATCGCGGCGGCGCGTTGGATTATCAGGAGTTCCGCAAACTCAATCCCGATACGCCGTATCCCGTCGCCGTCGTGCTCGGCTGCGACCCCGCCACCATTTTGGGCGCGGTAACGCCCGTTCCCGATACCTTGAGCGAATACCAGTTTGCCGGACTGCTGCGCGGTTCGCGGACGGAGCTGGTGAAATGTATCGGCAGCGATTTGCAAGTGCCCGCCCGTGCCGAAATTGTGCTGGAAGGCGTCATCCATCCGAACGAAACCGCGTTGGAAGGCCCATACGGCGACCACACGGGCTATTACAACGAGCAGGACCATTTCCCCGTGTTCACGGTCGAGCGCATCACCATGCGTGAAAACCCGATTTACCACTCCACCTACACGGGCAAACCGCCCGATGAACCCGCCGTTTTGGGCGTGGCATTGAACGAAGTGTTCGTACCGCTCTTGCAAAAGCAGTTCCCTGAAATCACCGATTTCTACCTGCCGCCCGAAGGCTGTTCCTACCGCATGGCGGTGGTCAGCATGAAAAAACAGTACGCCGGACACGCCAAACGCGTGATGATGGGCTGCTGGTCATTCCTGCGTCAGTTTATGTACACCAAATTCATCATCGTGGTGGATGACGATGTGAACGTGCGCGACTGGAAGGAAGTCATCTGGGCGGTCACCACGCGTATGGACCCCGTGCGCGACACCGTGTTGGTGGAAAACACGCCCATCGACTACCTCGACTTCGCCAGCCCCGTCAGCGGACTCGGCGGCAAAATGGGTTTGGATGCGACCAACAAATGGCCGGGCGAAACCGACCGCGAATGGGGACGGGTAATCAAAAAAGACCCTGCGGTTACGGCTAAGATTGATGAGATTTGGGGGGAGTTGGGGTTGTAAACCCGAATATCAAAAGGTCGTCTGAAAACGTTTTTTACAGCGGATTGGAACAGGGAAGATTCAATTACCGTCATTCCCGCGCAGGCGGGAATCCAGAAGTTTGAAGTCGCGGCAACCTCTAAATATTCCTGATAAATCAGGGCTCGGATTCCCGCCTGCGCGTACATGACGGAATAGGGATTCCTTGTTTGGATTTACTATAACGCCAGTATATTTTACGGAGTTTAAATAGTGGTATTGGATTTTGTAGCTGGCGTTCTCGAACTCTTTGCCGCTACTTGGGATTTCCTGAGCTACGGCAAAAAGCGCATTTCCGTTCTGCGCCGCGCATATCGGCATGGCGGCCGGCGGAAAGTACGGCGCGTATTGACCGGACGTAAGATGGAGATTGCCGTCTGGCTGGTATTTGTGATGATATTGGCAGCGGGAATGGTATTTGCTTGGACAATCATTGCTTGGGTGGTGTGGCAGGCTTTCAGGTAATTAGGTAATTTGAAACGTCGATAAGGTAACGATGACCTGACTGCAATTTCAAAAAAGGCCGTCTGAAAACAGATTTTCAACCGTATAGCGAAATCATCCCTACCCTTTGACTTCATAGATCTCCTGAAAACCGTTTAATCCTTCCCAAAGCCAAGCCTGACGGTTTATTTGTCTATAACGACAAGTACTCATAAAAATCCAGTCAACACAAAAGGTCGTCTGAAACCCGAATCCGGATTTTCAGACGACCTTTTTTCTACATCAATAAACGATGTTCAGCTGGCAATCAATAGAAGCCTTCGCGCTCTTCGCGGGTGGAAATGTAGATGTTTTTCACCTGCGTGTAGGCGGCGAGCATCATTTTGTGGGTTTCGCGGCCGATGCCTGAAGTTTTGTAGCCGCCGAACGGTGCGCCTGCGGGCAGGCGGTTGTAGCAGTTCACCCAAACGCGGCCGGTTTCCAGTGCATTGGAAACGCGCAGGCAGCGGTTGATGTCGGTACTCCAAACTGCGCCACCCAAGCCGTATTCACTGTCGTTCGCCATTTTGATGACTTCTTCTTCGGTTTTGAATTTAATCACGGTAGCAACCGGGCCGAAGATTTCTTCTTGGGCGACACGGGCGCTGTTGCTGCCGGCTTCGATCAAGGTCGGCTCGACAAATTCGCCTTTGCCCAACTCGCCTTCGATTTTCTTACCGCCGGTGATGATGCGGCAGCCTTCCTGTTCGCCGATTTTGACGTATTTCAAAATGGTTTCAAGCTGACCGGCGTTGACTTGAGAACCCATTTGGGTATCGTCTTCCCAAGGCAAACCGACTTTGATTTTTTTGAATTCTTCCGCCAAGGCGTTGACGAATTTGTCGTAAATGCCTTCTTGTACGAAGATACGCGAACCGGCGCAGCACACTTGGCCTTGGTTGAACAAAATGCCTTTTTGCGCGCCTTCGAGGGCTTTGTCAAACGGCATGTCGTCAAAGAAGATGTTGGCGGATTTGCCGCCCAGCTCCAAGGTGGAGGGAATGAGCATTTCGGCGGCAGCGATGCCGATGCGGCGGCCGATTTCGGTCGAGCCGGTGAAGGCGAGTTTGTTGAAGCCTTTGTGGTGCAGCATGTATTCGCCGGATTTAGAACCGCGTCCGGTGATGATGTTCAGCACGCCTTTAGGCAGCAGGTGGTTAATTTTTTGAGCGAGCGACAACAGGCTCAGCGAAGTGCTGGAAGACGGGTGGATGACGATGGTACAGCCTGCGGCAAGTGCGGGTGCGATTTTCCAAGCCGCCATCAGGAAGGGGAAGTTCCACGGAATGATCTGACCGACTACGCCGATAGGTTCGCGCAGGACGATAGACAGGTCTTCGGAGTCAAGCTGGGTGGCAGTGCCTTCTTCGCCGCGGATTACGCTGGCAAAGTAGCGGAAATGGTCGGAAGCCAAAGGTATATCGGCGGCGCGGGTTTCGCGGATGGGTTTGCCGTTGTCCAGCGTTTCCTGCAAGGCGAACAATTCCAAGTTTTCGTCAATCACATCGGCGATTTTGTTGAGGATGGCAGCGCGTTCGGTGGTGGTGGTTTTGCGCCATGTTTTGAACGTTTCTTGCGCGGCGGCAACCGCAGCATCGACATCGGCATCGGATGCGTCGGTAAATTTGGCTAACAATTCTCCGTTGGCAGGATTGTATGAATCCAAAAGCGCGCCGGGTTTGGTCCACACGCCGTTAATCAAGAGGCCGTACTCTTTATCAAACACATTTAAATCTTTTGCCATGATGCTGTCTCCTTGGTTGTCTTCTTGAGGTTTCGGACGTATCTCCAACGTCGTCTGAAAATAGAATAGTATTTTTTCTCTTTCAGTTCAAGCACTAAAAATGATATCGTTCTCAAAATTCCAAATATGTAATTTTCTAAAATAGGAAATCTAATCCGATAAGGCTTGACCCCGCATGGAAATGAAGCGGGTTTGTTAATGTATTTAAAGTTTTCAGACGACCTTTTTTACATGATATGTGTAAGAATTTTTCAGCGGCTTGGCAGATATATTTCTGCGCAAACAGATTGTTATGGTATAACATTTTATTTCTTATTTTTCAAAAAGATAGGGTGTTGACACAGCGAAATGAAGGGGAGTATTCTCATTCAGAGGAAGGGCGTTATTCCGATTCCGCCTGTCCCACCATTTACGGATTTCTTACGAATGCCAAGGAGAACACCATGAAGATGCAAGCAGTTGTTGTAAATCAAAATGTAGCAGGTGATGTAGAAGTTGTAGAACGCGAAGTACGCCCGTTGGAATACGGCGAGGCGTTGGTTGAAGTCGAATGTTGCGGCGTGTGCCATACCGACCTGCACGTTGCGGCAGGCGACTACGGCGAAAAACCGGGACGCGTGTTGGGACACGAAGGCATCGGTATCGTCAAAGAAGTTGCTCCGGGCGCGAATGCACTGAAAGTCGGCGACCGCGTCAGCATCGCATGGTTGTTCCAAAGCTGCGGTTCGTGCGAATACTGTAATACCGGCCGCGAAACCTTGTGCCGTTCCGTATTGAACGCAGGCTACACCGCCGACGGCGGCATGGCGACCCACTGTATCGTCGATGCAGACTACGCCGTCAAAGTACCCGACGGCCTCGACCCTGCGCAAGCTTCCAGCATTACCTGCGCCGGCGTAACCACTTACAAAGGCGTGAAAGTTTCCGGCGTGCGTCCGGGACAATGGATTGCCGTTTACGGCGCGGGCGGTTTGGGTAACTTGGGTGTCCAATACGCGAAAAAAGTATTCGGCGCACACGTTGTCGCCATCGACATCAACGATGAAAAACTGGCATTCGCTAAAGAAAGCGGCGCAGATTTAGTCATCAACGCCGCCAAAGAAGACGCTGCTAAAGTGATTCAAGAGAAAACTGGCGGCGCACACGCAGCCGTTGTCACCGCCGTATCCGCCGCCGCGTTCAACTCCGCTGTGGACTGCGTCCGCGCAGGCGGCCGCGTCGTTGCCATCGGCTTGCCGCCCGAATCTATGGACCTGTCCATCCCGCGTCTGGTCTTGGACGGCATCGAAGTGGTCGGCTCGCTGGTCGGTACGCGCAAAGACTTGGAAGAAGCCTTCCAATTCGGCGCAGAAGGCTTGGTCGTACCGAAAGTCCAACTGCGTGCTTTGGACGAAGCTCCGGCGATTTTCCAAGAAATGCGCGAAGGCAAAATCACCGGCCGCATGGTTATCGACATGAAAAAAGAATGCGGCTGCGGTCATCATTAATTTGATGCAGGCAGTTGACTAAAAAGGTCGTCTGAAACCTTGTTTTGGGGTTTCAGACGACCTTTTGATAAGAACTTCAGACAGGATTATTCGATGATTTCGGTGAAGACGACGGTTTTGCCGCCGCGGGTAAGCGTGGCGAAGCCGTCCTGAAGCTGCCATATTGTGCTTGCGTTGCGGTATTCCGTGGTTTTGGTCATCGAATGGGTTTGCGTCAGTTTTTCGACCGTACTTCCCTGACGCAGTTCGACCGTCATCGGGCTGTTGCTGTTGACGTAGATGGCGGAGATGCGGCTGCCGTCGGCGGCTTGGTAGCGGATGGCGTTGTTTTGCGCTTCGGCGACGACGGCGAGAGGGGCATCGGGGCGGACGGCTTTATACGAACCGCAGGCGGTACACAGTCCGAGCAACAGCAGGAGGGCGTATCTCTTCATAGCGTCTCAATAATGGTGGTGGGGAATGTGGCCTTCGAGATGGTAACGCGTTCCGCAGTAGGGGCATTCGATGTCGCTGTCGGACTGAATCGGGAGGAAGACGCGCGGATGACCGTTCCAAGTTTCGTGGTTGGGACCGGAGCAGTGCAGCGGCAGGTCTTTGGGGTAGATAATGACGGTTTCGGTGTTTGCGTTCATGATTTTTCCTTGGTAAGTCCGACCTTATTGTACGATATATCGCCTGTTTGTGCAGCGCAAAAGGTCGTCTGAAAATGGGTTTTGGTTTGATAATGCTTTGGTTATATAGTGGATTAAATTTAAATCAGGACAAGGCGACGAAGCCACAGACAGTACAGACAGTACGGAACCGATTCACTTGGTGCTTCAGCACCTTAGAGAATCGTTCTCTTTGAGCTAAAGCGAGGCAACGCCGTACCGGTTTAAAGTTAATCCACTATAATGCAGTTTTATGATGAATCGGCTTTAAATCCACTTTATTTTCAAACGGGCTTTAACATGACGACACTTTTTCGGCAGGATGATTTGAACCCTCAAGACGCCGCAGAATTTCTCTACACATTGAGCGCGGCGTATTTGGATTATACGGATGCGGCAGGCGATGAGGAAATGCGGTGTTTGAACGACGAGCAGCACACGCTGACGGCTTACTGCTATTTGGACAGCCAAGTGCAGGAAGGCGGCTTTGTGCAACTGATTGCGGCGGGTTACGGCGAATATGTGTTCCATAACCCCGTCGCCGACAGCCTGCGCCGCTGGCGGATTAAACCGACACCTAAGATTTTGGATAAGGCAAAGGCTTTATACGGGCGGGACGGCGCGAAAATCGAGGAAATGGCGGACAGCGGGGCATCTTTGGACGAGATTCGTGCCGAGTTTCCCGATTTTGAGGAATTGGACGGCGAATATTACGAAATCGCGGATGACGATATGGCGGCGGCTGTGGCGTATGTGTTGGCAAATTGGGAGAAGTTTGCGGAGATCGCGGATTGATGTGCGCGGTATGCTTTTGATTTTCCGCATCAGTATGAAACTAAGAGAAAAAATCGAAATTTAAAAGGTCGTCTGAAAAGGATTAAATACCGAAACTGAATTGCTGGAGCTGTTGCAAAACCTGTCTGGATTTAATGCCTTCGGGCAGGAGGTTGTCAATCAGCAGGCGCGTGATTTTTAGTGACTGTCCGAGACTTTCGGGGTGGGTGAAATCGCCTTCGCGCAACTGAATCAAGATGTCGCCGCTGACGGCAACACCATGGTTGCGCGGATTGAAGCGTTCAGCTTCTTCGATCGGGACAACCGCGTTTTCAGGCGTCAGCCAGTAGGTTTCTTCGGCGCGGATTGCTTCGCCGTTGCCATCGTGGAACAAATCGGGCGCGAATCCCAAGCGGGTAAGTAAAGCCCATTCGAAACGCCGCAGCGCAGCGGTATGGCTGTTTTCACCGCATACCGCCCGCATCACTGCTTCCAGAGCGTCGTAAAGCTCGGGTATCGGGTCTTCGCGAGCCGTCAGTTTGAGCATTAGTTCGTTGATATACAGACCGCTGAACAAAGCCCTGCCTTGCGGCTGCGGCCAGCCGCCTATCCACTCTGCACGATGCAGCGTTTTCAACTCTTGCGAACCGTACCAAGAGGCGCTGACCGGTACAAACGGCACCAATACGCCGCGCAACTCGCTCTGCCGCTTGCGCGCACTTCTCGCCAGTAAAGCCACGCGCCCGTAACGGCGACTGAACACTTCCACCCATAAACTGCTCTCGCGCCAAGGGGCGGAAGCAAGCAGGAAGATGGGTTCGTGGTTGATGCGCTGGTTGGTCATGGGCGGTTGGCGTGGTTGGGGAATGGTGGAAGAGGGCGGTTGATTGTATGGTGTATTTTACCAAAGCGGGCAGGGGTCGTCTGAAAATATTGGACGGGTGTCGATTTGTTAAAACGATAATCCTAAGGTCGTCTGAAACTGCTTTTTGGCGTTTCAGACGACCTTTATTTGCTTTTGCGGCGCGGGTTTAGCGGAAGAAGTCGCCCATGCCTGCGGGCAGACCTTGGGTGAATGCGCCCATGGTTTTGTTGGTGGTTTCTTCGGCTTTTTCAGATGCGGCGTTGATGGCGGCGAGCACCAAATCTTCGAGCATTTCTTTGTCGTCTGCGGCTTCTTGAATCAGGTCGGGGCTGATTTCGAGTTTGCGCACGACGTGGGCGCAGGTCATCACGACTTTAACCAAGCCGTTGCCTGCTTCGCCTTCTACTTCGGTCTCGGCAAGTTTCGCTTGCGCTTTTTTCATGTTTTCCTGCATTTGCTGCGCCTGTTTCATCAGGCCGCCTAATCCGGCTTTTCCGAACATATTTAAAACTCCTGTGGTTGAATCGTTAAGGTTATGGGGTCATACCGTTTGGTGTGAAGGGTCGTCTGAAAGCGGGTTGATGGTTTTCAGACGACCTGAATGTTTAGGTATCCGAAGGGAAACGGAAATTCTCGATTGCCGTTATTCCGCCTGCTCCGCCAGTTCCAAAGAATCGGGCTGCCATTGGGCTTCGAAAACCTTTAAAACCTGACGCGCGGTTTCGTCGGCTTCGAGCAAATCCTGTGCCTGCTGCCTGCCTTCAAGCTGGAGGCGTTGGCGGCGCATGGTCGGGGTTTCCCAGCCGGTATCGTCGCGCCACGGTTCGGTTTGCAATTTCAACGGCAGGCCGTAGGCTTCGGCAAGCGTGTTTTTGATTTTGTCGAGCCGCTCTTTGTTGGCGGTGGCGCGGGCTTCGTCGGTCAGCGACAGCATCATCAGATGGCTGCCTGCGTCGTAGTGCGTCCATGCGGCGTGTTGCGCCAGCATTTGCGCGGCGCCGAGCTTGCGGGCGAAATGTCGGACGATTGCCGCCCAGTTTTCGGTGGAAAAATCGGGCAGCGGGGTGAACTGCGTGTCTTCGTCGTCGCTGTCTTCTTCGGCTTCCGATTCTGCTTCTGCCGTATCGGCAGGGACGGCGTGTTCCCAATCCGGCGGCGGTGGCATTTCCGCGCTATCCGCTACGGGGTAGTCATGCTCGGGCGAACCGTAATCGTAGAAAGGCTCTGCGGAAGCTTCATGCGCAAACGATTCTGCATCCACGGCTTCTTCAATCGGGGTCGTCTGAATGGGGTTTTCAGACGACGTATCAGCCAAGGAAACATCGGTTTCGTTGTTTGCTGCCCCGTAATCGGAAACTTGATTTTCAGACGACGTTTCGGCTTGAGGGGTCGTCTGAAACGGCGTTTCTGCTTCGTTTGCGGACGAAGTGTTTGTCTCTGCTGCGTCAGAGGTCGTCTGAACGCTCGCATCCGCCTTTTGCGCAGGCGTTTCTGTTACGGTTTCTGCCTTGCTCGGCGTGTCTTCCCAAGGTGGGACGTCGTTGTTTCCTTGAGTCGAAACCGGTTCGGCAACCTTGTTTTCAGACGACGTTGCAGGCGTGGAGCTCGTCTGAACGGGCGGTTTGGCGGCTTCAGACTGGGGAAGTTGCAAAGGCTTCTTTGCGGTATGGACACCCGTTTCGGCAGAATGCAGCTCGGTATTTTCGATATGTCCGCCAACGTCGTGCGCATCCGCTGCCAGCGGCGCAAACGCAAGCATACGCAGCAGGGTCATGACGAAGCCGGCGTATTCGTCGGGCGCAAGGCTCAAATCCTGTTTGCCGTGGATAGTGCATTGATAATAAAGCTGGATTTGTTCGCCGCTGAGTGCCTGGCTTAGTTGCAACAGGGTTTCGCGCTCAGGGTCGTCGTGTGCCAAAGCGGAAGGAACCGCCTGTATCAAGGCAAGGCGTTGCAACAGCATGGCAAGTTCGCTCAACGCGCTGTCAAAGCCGATGGCACGCGCCGCCATTTCCTGCGCTTTCGCCAGCAGGGCTTCGCCGTCCTGGTTGACGATACCCGCCAGCAGTTCGTAGAGATATTGCTTGTCCACCGCACCAATCATTTGGCGGACGTCTTGTTCGGCAACGCTGCCCGAACCCATGGCGATGGCTTGGTCGAGCAGGCTCAGAGCATCGCGCATCGAGCCTGCGGCGGCACGGCCCAAAAGTTGCAGGGCGGCAGGTTCGTAGGCGATGTTTTCGTTGTTTAAAACATGGGCAAGGTGGTCGGCAACCTGTTGCGAAGTCATGTTGTGCAAGACAAATTGCAGGCAGCGGCTCAAAACCGTAATGGGGACTTTGTGCGGATCGGTGGTCGCAAGGATGAATTTGACGTGTTCGGGCGGCTCTTCCAGCGTTTTCAGCATCGCGTTGAATGCGCTTTTGGAGAGCATATGTACTTCGTCGATGATATAGACTTTGTATTTGCCGGCAGTCGGCGCGTATTGGGCGTTTTCCAGTACTTCTCGGATGTTGTCGATGCCGGTGTTGGAGGCGGCGTCGATTTCCAGCAGGTCAACGTAGCGTCCGGTGTCGATTTGCGTACAGCTTTGGCACACGCCGCAAGGCTCGCCGTGTTGCGCGTTTTCGCAGTTCAGGCTTTTCGCCAGAATACGGGCGATGGTGGTTTTCCCGACCCCGCGCGTACCGGTCAACAGGTAGGCATGGTGCAGGCGGCCTTCGTCCAGCGCGTTGCGCAAGGCTTTGACGACGTGTTCCTGACCGACTAAGTCGGCAAAGGTTTTCGGACGCCATTTACGGGCAAGAACTTGATAAGCCATAAGGTTTTCTCTGCTGGAAATAAATCGGAAGGTCGTCTGAAAAGTGGTTGAACGCCTTTCAGACGACCTTGGAAGATGACGGGTATTTTAGCATTTTTTTGATTTTTATTAAGGATTTTCTGTCTGCATATCGAGAAAGGCGCGTGTATAATCGTTAGAATATTACAAAATCTAAAATATCTTGAAGAACAAATCACTATGTCTGAAATCATCTTACGCAATCATTCCGCATCCATGCAGATAAACACCTTGGGTGCATATGTGGACAATTTGGTTTTACACGGTCGGGAAGTGTTATTCCCGAAAACCAGCGTCCAAGTCGGTACTGACACAAAATTACGCGGCGGGATGCACGTCTGCCTGCCGCAGTTCGGACCGGACAGTAAAAACCATTTGGCGCAACACGGTTTCGGCAGAACCTCTACTTGGCAAGTCCGTTATCAAAACGAATCGGATGTCGGCTTGAGATTAATCAGTACGGCAAAGGGCTACGAAAACGTCGAATGGCTGCTGGATTACAGCCTGCCGAACGAAAACGAAGCAGTCGCCACGCTGACCGTCTGCAATTACGGCGACGCGCCCGTGCGCACTTCACCCGGTTTCCATCCCTATTTCCCCGCCGTCGGCACCCAATTCGATTTCAACGGCGCGCCCTACGATGCCGACTATAGTGGATTAAATTTAAATCAGGACAAGGCGACGAAGCCGCAGACAGTACAGATAGTACGGCAAGGCGAGGCAACGCCGTACTGGTTTAAAGTTAATCCACTATATATCGCACACACGGAATTTGTCGCCTCGCCGTCGGATACACATGTTGCGTTTGATGGACTGAAACTCGACATCCGAACGCAAAACCTGCCCGTTTACGCGCTTTGGAGCGACCGCAACGGACAATACACCTGCGCCGAGCCTACCGCAGAAGGTAACGCATTTTTATCGCCTGCGCGCGGTGGGCAGTTTGTATCGGGACATGGCAAAAAGCGTTACGGCATGAAAATCCGTTTGATTGCTTGAATTTAGAGTGGATTTGTTTCAGGCCCTCAAATAAAAAACCACCTTGGAGAAGGTGGTTTTTAAACATTACAAACCGTTGTTGTTGATTGCATTCGCAATGTCGCGCACGGCGGTAACATACATCCGGCTGTTGTTATACTGCCAAACCGTATAGAAATTATTCAGACCGAGATAATATTCAAATACGCCCGGACTGGTTTCCAAGCTGAATAAAACGGCTTTCTCATTGTCGGCAACCGCTTTTTGCGGAACCACGCCCATCGCTTTGAAATCCGCAACGGTACGGTTCAATGCGGTTTTTTCATCAATGATGGCTTTTAAATCAGGCGTAATTGTCAGATTGACGGGAACAATCATTTTGCCGCCTGTTTTCCAGCCGTGTTGCTTCATATAATTGGCAACAGAGGCGGCAACGTCGCCGATATTGTTCCAAATATCGCGGTGTCCGTCGCCATCATAATCGACCGCCCATTTGCGATAGCTTGAAGGCATGAATTGCGGCATACCCATTGCGCCCGCATAGCTGCCTTTGAAGTCAAAAACGTTCTCTTTTTCTTCTTTCGCCATCAGCAAAAGCTCAATCAGCTCGTTTTGGAAAAACTCGGCGCGGCGCGGATAATCAAAACCCAAGGTACTCAAAGCATCGGCAACGCGGAAGCTGCCTGTATTTTTACCGTAGTTGGTTTCAATGCCGATAATCGCCACAATCAGCTCGGCAGGTACGCCGTATTTGCGTGCCACATCATCGATAACGGCACGGTTGGCAGCGTAAAACTGTTTGCCGCCGTTAAATTTCATCGCGCCGGAGTTGCCCGTGCGGAATTCATACCAAGGGCGGGAAGTTGACGGGCGGTACATGATATTGATGATATTGCCCTTGTAAACCACGCCATTGAAAAAGTTTTGCAGCTCGGCTTCTGTAAACTGCTTTTTCGCTGCCTCATAACGGATAAACTGGCGGACATTGGTATTGGCATTAAAGCCGCTGCTGGCAACCGATTCCGCAGCAGAATCAAAAGCAGGACGCTGGTTTTTGCTTTGATTGATCGGTTCAACCGTTTTAGCAGACTCAACGTTTGTTTTGGTTGTGCTACAAGCGGAAAGTAGCAACGCGGTTGATATTGCGATGAAAGGGATAAATTTTTTCATATCTGAATTTATAGTCACTAAGGAAGCAGCCTTCATTATGCAAAAAGGTCGTCTGAAAGACGGTAGGAATATACATTCCCTTTCCTTTCAGACGACCTTTTAAGACTGTCTATTACTCGGCAGCCGCAACAACAGCAACGGTAATCGCAGCAACAGCGTCAGTGTGCAGAGCCACTTCAACTTCGTACTCGCCTACGGCTTTCAAAGGGCCGTTAGGCAGGCGGACGTTGGATTTTGCAGCTTCAACGCCTGAAGCAACAATCGCAGCAGCGATGTCGGCATTGGTAACGGAACCGAACAGACGACCGTCCACACCGGCTTTTTGAGCGATAGTGATGGTTTGACCGTCCAGTTTTTCTTGACGTGCTTTAGCATCGGCCAAGATTTCGGCTTGTTTGGCTTCCAATTCGGCACGGCGTGCTTCGAATTCTTTCATATTGGCTTCAGTAGCGCGTTTGGCTTTGCCGGCAGGAATCAGGAAGTTGCGGGCGTAACCGTTTTTTACGGTAACGATGTCGCCCAAGTTGCCCAAACCGCCGATTTTCTCTAACAGAATAATTTGCATGATTTAAACTCCAAAATTATTTGTGTTGATCGGTGTAAGGCAACAGAGCCAGGAAGCGTGCGCGTTTGACTGCAGTAGCCAATTGGCGTTGGTAATGCGCTTTGGTGCCAGTGATGCGGGCAGGGATGATTTTGCCGTTTTCAGAAATGAAGTCTTTCAGCAGATCAACTTGTTTGTAATCGACTTCTTGGATTTTTTCAGCCGTAAAGCGGCAGAATTTTCTACGTTTGAATGATTGACGAGCCATTGTCGTTTAACCTTTATATTCTTTAATGTTCTGTATGCGGAGTATCGGCCTTGGGAAGCGTTTGCTTCGCTGTGCGAGAAAGCCTTCTGCTTCAACCATCGTATCTTGCCGATACTGCCATTCTTCAGCCTGCTTACCTAAAATACGCGCGGGAATTTCAAAACTGACCAGGCATTTTTGCCCGTTTTCTTCCTGCCAAGATTCATGCTTTAACATAATATCCAAAACAGGGATTCCTGCCGGTGTGTATCTCAAGGATTCAACCTTGTAAATCAGGGCGGTAAGCTTTGTAAGATTATCCAATCTTATTCGGCTGCTGCAACTTCTTCAGCCGCACCGTTCAGCAAGTTTTTTGCTTTTTCGCCGCCCAGCATAGGAGAGGCTTCGGTTACAGCATGTTTTGTCTTGATGGTCAGATGGCGCAGTACGGCATCGTTAAAGCGGAAAGCGGTTTCCAGCTCTTCAACTACTTCAGGAGTAGTTTCGATGTTCATCAAAACATAGTGTGCTTTGTGGATTTTGTTAATCGGGTAAGCCAGTTGACGGCGGCCCCAGTCTTCCAAGCGGTGGATTTTGCCGCCGGCTTCGGCAATCATGGTTTTGTAACGTTCAACCATAGCAGGCACTTGCTCGCTTTGATCAGGATGAACGATAAACACGATCTCATAATGACGCATGTTATCTCCTTATGGATGATTAAATACAGCCTTTTGCCATGCGAAAGCAAAAGGCAAGGTTTGACAAAACGATGGATTCTATCCCATTCTTGCTTTTTCTGCAATGGATGATATGTAAGAAAGGGGTTTTTGAATAAAAGTGTTGTCATGAAAAGATTGGCGATTTGGTTTACAATAATGCCATTTCTGAATTCTATCGAGAGAATAACAAAATGTTAGACATCCAACAGCTCCGCAGCCACACCGCAGCCGTCGCTGAACGTTTGGCGCAGCGCGGTTACGAGTTTGATACCGCACGTTTCAATGCCTTGGAAGAGCAGCGCAAAGCCGTCCAAGTGAAAACCGAAGAACTGCAAGCCTCGCGCAACAGCATTTCCAAACAAATCGGCGCATTGAAAGGACAGGGCAAACACGAAGAGGCGCAGGCAGCCATGGATCAAGTCGCCCAAATCAAAACCGATTTGGAGCAGGCCGCTGCCGATTTGGATGCCGTTCAGAAAGAATTGGACGCATGGTTGTTGAGCATTCCCAACCTGCCGCACGAAAGTGTACCCGTCGGTAAAGACGAAACCGAAAACGTCGAAGTCCGCAAAGTCGGCACGCCGCGCGAATTTGACTTTGAAATCAAAGACCATGTCGATTTGGGCGAACCTTTGGGCTTGGATTTCGAAGGCGGCGCGAAACTCTCCGGTGCGCGCTTTACCGTCATGAAAGGTCAAATCGCCCGCCTGCACCGCGCGCTGGCGCAATTCATGCTCGATACGCACACGCTGAAACACGGCTACACCGAGCATTACACGCCCTACATCGTGGACGACACCACCCTGCAAGGCACAGGCCAACTGCCTAAATTTGCAGAAGATTTGTTCCATGTTACCCGCGGCGGTGACGAGAGCAAAAAAACGCAATATCTGATTCCGACCGCCGAAGTGACGCTGACCAATACCGTTGCCGACAGCATCGTGGCAGGCAGCGATTTGCCGCTGAAGCTGACCGCCCATTCCCCATGTTTCCGCTCCGAAGCGGGCGCATACGGCAAAGACGTGCGCGGCCTGATTCGACAACACCAATTCGACAAAGTGGAAATGGTGCAAATCGTTCATCCCGAAAAATCATACGAAGCGCTGGAAGAAATGGTCGGTCATGCCGAAAACATCCTGAAGGCCTTGGAGCTGCCCTACCGCGTGATTACCCTGTGTACCGGCGACATGGGCTTCGGCGCGACTAAGACCTATGATTTGGAAGTCTGGGTTCCCGCGCAAAACACCTACCGCGAAATCTCAAGCTGTTCCAACTGCGAAGATTTCCAAGCTCGCCGCATGAAGGCGCGTTTTAAAGACGAAAACGGCAAAAACCGCTTGGTACACACCTTAAACGGCTCCGGCTTGGCAGTCGGCCGTACTTTGGTTGCTGTTTTGGAAAACCATCAAAACGCCGACGGCAGCATCAATATTCCTGCTGCTTTGCAGCCTTATATGGGCGGAGTAGAAAAGATAGAGGTTAAGTAATTTTACTTGATGATATGAGACTTGAAGAGGGTATCCTGAGTAATCTTAGGATACTTTTTTATTTGTTTTTCATTAAGTTTTGTTTATTGATTTTTTTGATTATTTATAGAGGTGGGTGTAAGAGGGGATAAAAAGTCTCTTAATTTGTAGAGGAGAAAATAAAAATATAAGAAAACCCCGCAGAGGCGGGGTTTTGAATTAAAACTAAATTTAGTTAAGGTTTGGCGTAACCGTGTACACCGTTGTAGGGAGAAGGAATCCAGCCTTCATCTACTGCAGGACGCTCACCTTGACCTTCAATTGTTTGGCCTGGGGCAACTTGTTTGGTAACAGTGCTGCGGATTTTCACGTCAACACGACGATCAGGTTCGATACATGCAATCAAAGCAGCACGTTTTTTGGCTTTGGATACTTTTTTGCCCAGTTTTGCTACTTCTGCTTCACAAGTGGCAGTCATTTGAGCTTGAGATTCGCCAAGACCTACAGCGGAAACTTTGCTGGAAGGAATACCACGGCCAACCAAGTAGTTGGCAACTACGTTTGCACGGCGTTCGGACAGAGCTTGGTTGTACTCTTCTGAACCCATAAAGTCGGTGTGACCTTCGACACGCACAGTTTGAACATTTTCATTGTTCAGGCGTTGGGCTAATGCGTTCAGGTTCTCTTGAGCCTCAGGGCGGAGGTTGTCTTTATCGAAGCCGAACAGTGTTTTAGAAGACAGAGATACGGTTTCATCAACATATTCTGGAGCTTGTTGGACTGCGGCTACTGCTTCACGGTCGCCACATTCGACACGACCTTGGGTTTCTTTGTCGAAATAGCTGTTTTTCCAGCATTCGCCATAGTTGTTGCGGACAACTTCTTGAGACTGGCTGCTTACGGTGTAGCCGTGTTTGGTATGCGGTTCGCTTGCCATTGCGGTGCCGGAAGCAACCAATGCAACGAACAATGCGCTTAATTTCAGCTGTTTGGTCATTTTATTCCCTCATCTAAATTGTTATGCGGCGGGTGTTTAAGAACCGCTGCAAATTACCAATATACAGGCCGCAGCATACTAAGCAGCGGCAAATCGGATATATCAGTCTGCACTATAAAGAAGCATGGTGCCTACTGTCAATACTCAATGCCTCATACAATCATGAAACTGCCTGCTTCCTAGCTTCGAATCATGCCTAAAAATCAAGTTTGTGTCATTTATTTATGGGTAAATCGGAGTTTGTTGCCATTTGTTGTTGTATGAAGGATACAGTTTGTACTGAGGGAAATGTTGGTTTCGATAATCGGTTTGTATAGTACTATTTAAAACAAAAGTTTTTATTTGAGGTGAGGGTGCTGCCGACAATTTAGGAAAAATATGTTAAATTGTCTGCCATTTGTCGCACAAATCATACAAATATATAGAACACGAGCCGTTTATGAAATTACAGCAATTACGGTATGCATTGGAGGTGTACCGGCATAATCTGAATGTGTCTGAAGCTGCTGAAGCCCTTTTTACCTCCCAGCCGGGTATTTCCAAGCAAATCAGGCTTCTTGAGGAGGAGTTGGGCGTACAGATTTTTATCCGCAGCGGCAAACGCGTGGTTTCTGTGTCGCAGCCCGGCAAGGCTGTGTTGGAAATTGTAGAACGGATTTTGCGCGATGTGCAGAATATTAAAAATATAGGCAGTGAGTTTACTGATCATGACAGTGGTTCGTTGATTGTTGCGACGACTCATACGCAGGCACGTTATGCCCTGCCTTTGATTGTGGCGGAATTTGTCAAACGTTATCCGAAGGTAACACTGACCATCAAGCAGGGCAGTCCTGCGGCCATCGCCCAGATGGTCAGCAACGGAGAGGCGGATATTGCGATTGTAACTGAGCGTATCGATGAGCATCCGGAGTTGGGTAAATTAACTTGTTATGAATGGAATCATGCGGTTATCGTGCCGCATGAACATCCTTTGTTGGATTGTAAAAATCCTTTGAGTATTGAGGATTTGGCCTCTTTTCCCTTGATTACTTATGAATTTGCGTTCAATCAGGGGAGTAGTATTGCCCGGGCTTTTAATAAAGCCAGATTAGAGCAGCCCGATGTTGTGTTGTCGGCAGCGGACACGGATGTTTTAAAGACGTATGTCCGTTTGGGTCTTGGTGTCGGGTTGATGGCGAAGATGGCTTACGATCCTGAGAATGACACGGATCTGGAATT
The DNA here is from genome assembly GCF_001814135.1 of Neisseria sp. HMSC067H09. Taxonomy (NCBI): domain Bacteria; kingdom Pseudomonadati; phylum Pseudomonadota; class Betaproteobacteria; order Neisseriales; family Neisseriaceae; genus Neisseria; species Neisseria sp. HMSC067H09. The sequence continues at coordinate 43,812 of NZ_KV814907.1, forward strand.
AGTGGACGCCTCACATTTGTTTGAGTCGTCTCCAACTTGGATTGCCGTTAGGAAAGATACCTATCTTAGGGGGTATGCATATGATTTTATAGAATTGTTCGCGCCTAAGTTGACGCGTGAAGTGGTCGATAGAACGCTTTATACTCCAGTAGTCGAGGACTTTTCTATTTGATTGTTTAGTTGAAATACGCCTGATGGGGCAAGAGGTCGTCTGGAAACGGGCGGTTTTGATTTTGTCAGAACCGTGCTTTCAGACGACCTTTTAGTTTTGCCGTATGCTTGGTTTGAATATTTCTATGTTTTTAAAGGTGTGTTTCTTGTAAGGATGCAGAGTTTGATAAACCCAAGGTGTCGAGGGTAGGAAGGCTGATTATTTAATCGGAACTGTTTTCAGAGCTAGAAACAAAAGTGTTCTGCACCTTCCGTTTAGATATTGTATTCGCTGCAATCCTTGAGTATTTTTGAAAACTCCAGATTCGGATTTCTACCTGCGCGGAAATGAAGGATATTGGGTGTTTTTTATTTTAATTGATTATAGAGGGTCGTCTGAAAACCTGATTTGTCAGGAATTTCAGACGACCTTTGGGTGATTGGGGGAAGCGTTTGCCAAATATAGGAAGCTGCTGTTTTGTACTTATTGTCAGGCTCTCTCCAGCCATGCACTCAAACCTCCTCCGTCGCGGTTTTCAAGTTTCAACGTCAGGCCGTGGAGTTTGGCGATGTGTTCGGCGATGGACAAACCCAGTCCGCTGCCTTGGGCATTTTGTCCGGCAGGACGGTAGAAACGTTCTTTAATCCGCGACAGGTGTTCGGGGGCGATGCCGGTGCCTTGGTCACGTACTTCGATACGGTCAGCGTGAAAATACAGTCCAACCTCGCTGTTTTCGGGCGAATAGCGCACAGCGTTGTCGAGCAGGTTGCGCAACATGAGTTGCAGTAGCGCGTCGTCGCCTTGCAGGAGGGGCGGCTCGGCAAGAAATTCGCGCTTGAGGCGGATGCGTTTTTCGCGGGCGGGGAGGTTGGTGTTTTGCAGCACTTGGCTGCTGAGGCTCTCCCAATTGATGGGGGTGGTATTTTTCAGGCCTTGTTCGGGATCGAGCCGTGCCAGCGTGAGCAGTTGGTTGATTAGGTGTTCGGCGCGGTTGAGGCTTTGTTGGATTTGTTGCAGGTGGTAGGGCTGTTCGGCAGTGTCGCTGAGGGCGAGGACTTCGGCCTGCACTTTCAATGCGGCAAGCGGGCTGCGCAGTTCGTGGGCAGCATCGGAGGTAAAGCGTTGTTCGCGTTCGATGCTGGTCTGAACGCGGGCGAACAGGCGGTTGAGGGCGTCGACCAGGGTTTGGGTTTCCTGCGGTACGGCTCGGCTGACGGGAGCAAGGTTGTCGGCGCGGCGTTCGGACAATTCTGATGCGAGCTCTTTCAGCGGGTAGATGCTGCGTTTGACCGCCAGATGCAGTAGCAACACCATCAGCGGCAGAACAAGCAGCGAGGCGGCAAGGTGCGCCCAAACAATATTCCACAAAATTTCAAGGCGGTTACGCCAGGGTTGGGCGACGGCGACTGTCTGTCCGGTTTTCCCGTCGTGGTAATAGATGACGCGTAGGCTTTTTTCCTGCCAAGGCTTCCCGATGTCGGTGAAGCCGGAAATTTTGCGGAATGGAATTTCTTTACCCCTTTTGTCTGAGAGCAACAGCCTGCCGTCTGCATTCCAGACGGAGATGCCGTTTTGTTTGTCTTCTGCAAAACCGGTATGGCCTTTGCCCAGGCTTTTTTTAACTTTGGGCAGCAGCACGGCTTTTTCCGGTTCGATGTAGGGCAGTGATTGGGCAAGGTCGCTCATCTGACTGTCGGCGGATTCGTTCAGTTCGTGTAACGCCATTGCCAGTGAAACAGCGTTGGCGGCGAACCATGCCAAGAGCAGTCCGCTGCCGATATAGAGTATCAGGCGTTTGCGGATAGAAGTTTCGGGCGGAAGCTTTTTAAACATGGAACGACCTTTTTGTACAAGTGGGCTGTTTCTTCAATTTTTGCGTTTTCAGACGACCTTAAGGCATTTCTCCGAGTTGGTAACCCAATCCGCGCTTGGTTTGAATCACGGATGAACCGATTTTTTTACGCAGGTTGTGGATATGCACTTCGACCGCGTTGCTTTCAACTTCTTGATCCCAGCCGTATAGTTTGTCTTCGATTTGGGCGCGGCTGATGATGTGTTTCGGATTGGCGACCAGCATTTCCAGCAGCCGCCATTCGCGCGCGGTCAGGTTCAGCGGCTTGCCGCCAAGTGTGGCGGTTTGGGCGGAGGTATCCAAATACAGGCTGCCGAAGGTCAGGCCGCTGTCGCTGCGTCCGTGGCTGCGGCGCACCAAGGCATTCAGCCGTGCTTCAAGTTCTTCCAATGCAAACGGTTTGCACAGGTAATCGTCCGCGCCGCTGTTCAACCCGGTCAGGCGGTCGGGCAGCGCATCGCGTGCCGTCAGAATCAGCACGGGTAGCGTCAGACCTTGTTTGCGCCAGTGCCGCAATATTTCTATGCCGTCGATGTTCGGCAGCCCCAAATCCAACACCGCTGCATCATAAGGCGCAGCCAGTGGTGCGGACTGTCCTTGAGCGCCATCTGAAAACCAGTCCACCGCCATACCGAGCTTTTTCAGCCCGGCGGCAATGCCGTCGCCGATGTGCGGGTCGTCTTCCACCAGCAGGATACGCATAAAGATACTCCTGTTTGTTCGGATAAATGCAGTGAATTCAAATCAAGACGCTCTGCCCCGTCATTTCCCGACTTCGCAAGAAAAGGCATAGCGAAAACCGGATGCCTCTATTTTAATTGGCTCTATATGATATGGATTGTATAGCGGATTGGCTTGAAACTCGTTTTGTTGTACTGCCTTGCTTCAAAACAATATTGTAAGGCAGGGTCGTCTGAAAACCAAAGTCGGGATGGTAATGGAACATCATGCAGACTGCCCGCTTTACCCTTGGTTTCAGGTTGAGGCCTGTCATTAAAACAGGCTGGGCTTAAGTAGAACTTAAGAAATTTGGAGGAATAAATATAAAATAAAAACAATAATTTGAATAAAATTTATAGAAAAATCTTTTTCTTAAGGTTCGCTTAAGTTTGGCTTGTTTTAATACGCTCAATCCAGCAGACACTGTTGGCAGATTTCAAATACACAAACATTTTTATTTTTATCCGACAAAAAAGGAAACATCATGAAATTCAGCAAAAAAGGTCTCATCATCGCCGTCGCAACCGCTCTGACCATCGGTACTGCCAGTGTCGGTGCATATGCCGCAGGTGCCATACCCGGAACCAAAGCCGCCGCTTTCTCCAGTAGCAAAATCAGTGCCGCCCAAGCTGTCGATTACGCAGTGGCCAAAATTCCGGGCCGCGCCGTCGAAGTCGATTTCCGCCACAAAAACGGCCAGAGCTACTATAAAGTAGAAATAGTTGCCGATGACCAGAAACAAGAAGTTTTCGTCGATGCAGCCAACGGGCACATCATCGAAAGCCGCCCAGACTACGACAAAAAACCGCTCCAACCGCTGCCGAACACCAATATTTCCCTGAAACAGGCGATTGCTGCAGCCGAAGCCAAAACAGGCGGCCGCGCGAAGGATGCCGATTTGAGCTATAAAAAAGGCCCGTCGGTTTATAAAGTGGAAACCGTCAACAACATCCAAAAATACGAGGTACGCGTCGATGCCAACAGCGGTCAGGTACTGTCTTCACACATCGATTTATAAAGTAAAAACCGATTCGTGGTGACCTGTCAAAAGGTCGTCTGAAAACCCAAATCAGGTTTCAGACGACCTTTTAATATTTTGATTCTGCAAAAAACGTCCGCAAGCTGCCCAAATAGATTTAAAATCCTTATCTTTTGATGACAGAGGTCGTCTGAAAACCGTTTCGATAAATAATCAGGAGCAAAATATGCAAGCGAACACCTTAATCAAAACCCTTTCTGCTGCTGCGCTAGCCGTTGTGTTGGCAGCCTGCGGCGGTCAAAAAGACAGCGCACCTGCCGCATCCGCCGCATCGCCGGCTACCGACAACAGCGCGGCGAAAAAGGAAATCGTCTTCGGCACAACCGTCGGCGACTTTGGCGACATGGTCAAAGATCAAATCCAACCTGCACTGGAGAAAAAAGGCTACACCGTCAAACTGGTCGAGTTTACCGACTACGTCCGTCCCAACCTTGCTTTGGCCGAAGGCGAGCTGGACATCAATATTTTCCAACACAAACCTTATTTGGATGACTTTAAAAAAGAACACAAATTAGACATTACTGAGACTTTCCAAGTGCCGACTGCGCCTTTGGGCCTGTATCCGGGCAAACTGAAATCTTTGGACGAAGTCAAAGACGGCAGCAGTGTTTCCGCGCCTAACGACCCGTCCAACTTCGCCCGTGCGCTGGTGATGTTGAACGAATTGGGTTGGGTTAAGCTGAAAGACGGCGTTAATCCGCTGACTGCTTCCAAAGCAGACATCGCCGAAAATCCGAAAAACATCAAAATCGTAGAACTTGAAGCCGCGCAACTGCCACGCAGCCGCGCCGATGTTGATTTCGCCATCGTAAACGGCAACTATGCCATGAGCAGCGGTATGAAGCTGACCGAAGCCCTGTTCCAAGAGCCGAGCTTTGCCTATGTTAACTGGGCAGCAGTCAAAACTGCCGATAAAGACAGCCAATGGCTCAAAGATGTAACCGAAGCCTATAACTCCGATGAGTTCAAAGCCTATGCGCACAAACGCTTCGAAGGCTATAAATATCCTGCTGCATGGGGTGAAGATGCAGCTGTCGGTGCAAAAGCCGAAGCAGCCTCTACGGCTTCGGCAGCAAAATAAGCAGTAAACTTCAAAAGTAAAAAAAGGTCGTCTGAAAACCCAAATAAGGTTTCAGACGACCTTTTTTAGATTGGTTTTTATAAACAATGTGCGTGAATTGAAAATCTTGTTGTGCTGCCAATTGAAAGAAAATTTAATGCTGTTCTTTCTATCTCAGTATGTTTTGTGTAGGCAGGGTAGAATGAACGGGTTAATGAATAAAATATAGTGGATTAAATTTAAATCAGGACAAGGCGACGAAGCCGCAGACAGTACAGATAGTACGGCAAGGCGAGGCAACGCCGTACTGGTTTAAATTTAAGCCACTATATATCGTAAATGAAGTGGGGATGTTATTTGTCCCAAACCTGCGTTGATAGGGGATTACATATTTCCTGGAACTCATAAAAAAACGCACCTTGTTTAAAGGTGCGTTTTTGATGGGATATATGGCGTTTTTTGAACAAATCAGAATTTAGCGCCTGATTGGTTTGCCATGTAGTCGACCGCTGCTTTGACTTCATCGTCGCTCAGGCCGGCGTTGCCGCCTTTTGCAGGCATGGCGTTGAAGCCTTCGATTGCGTGTTTGTGCAGGGTTTCTTTACCTTGTTTGATGCGTGAAGCCCATTCGTCTTTTTTACCTATGCCGGGAATGCCGGGGACTGCGCCGCCGTGACATGCCTGACAGGTTGCTTCGAAAACTTTTTTACCGTCTGCGCCGGAGGCTGCAGGAGCGGCTGCGCCTTTGTCTTCGGCTTTAGGTGCATCGGCTGCGGGGGCAGAGCCGGCAGCGGCCGGTGCGGAGGCGGCTGCATTGCCTGAAGCGGCTTGATCGGCAGGCGCTGCGGCATCCGGATCAGGGAAGGTGCCGCCGCTCTTGTTCGCCATGTAAGTGATGACGCGTTTGAGTTCTTGGTCGGTCAAATCGGCTGCGCCGCCTTTTGCAGGCATGGCGTTAAAGCCGTTCAGAGCGTGTTGGAAAAGGGTGTCGAAGCCTTGTGCGATACGGGGAGCCCATTCGCCGTTGTTTTCGATTTTTGGCGCGTTGGGGACGGATTTGTCTGCGCCGTGACACTGGATACAGATTTTGTTGAAAATCTGATCGCCTTTGCGTTCGCCTACCGGAATGCCGTCTCCCAAGGTAAGCTGTCCTACGGGCTGGATGCGGGTTTGGGTAGCAGTTTCGGAAGATTGGGCAACGTCTGCATACGAGCCGCTGCCCGCCAATTTGATGAGGAAGTAAATGACTGCAATGGCAATAACGATACCGCTCACAAGGGTAAACAATGCAGAGCCTTGGGCTTTGGAGTCGCGGAGTTGTTTCATTTGGTAGGCCTCGCCGTTAGGTTAGGTTGTGCTTTGAGTTATAGTTTGGTGTGTTAAACGCAGTTAACAATATTTTGCTGGATTATACTGAATTCACAAGGGCTTTCCAATCGCTCTCGTGGAAAATATACGCAAAGGCGGCGGTTTTTTGCCGCCTGTTAAGGGGTGGGTTGTGTATGTTGTTGATTATTTTATGGAATTTTTCTTCAAATTTGTCTTGTTTGCGCCATCCTGCATAATAGGCTTTGCCAACAGGCGGGATTTGCGTTAATCTTACGCCTTCTTCGCACCCATAGCTCAGTTGGAAGAGTGTCAGTTTCCGAAGCTGGAGGTCACAGGTTCGATCCCTGTTGGGTGCGCCAATTATAGAGAGGCCGTCTGAAAGATGAAAATTTTTCGGGCGGCCTTTTGACTTACTTCAAATAAAACTACATCGGGTTTCAGACGACCTTTTACTTTTTGCGCTTTATTTCAGCACTTCGGCAAACGCATCGGCAACATAGGCGATATTCGATGCGTTCAGCCCGGCGACGCACATCCTGCCCGAATCCAGCAGGTAAACGGCAAATTCGTCGCGCAACCTATGGACTTGTTCCACGCTCAATCCTGTGTAGCTGAACATGCCGCGCTGTTTGATGAAATAAGTGAAATCGCGGTCAGGGATTTGGACGGTCAATACGTCGTAAAGTTTCTGCCGCATGGCGCGGATGCGGTCGCGCATAACGTAAACTTCGTTTTGCCACAAAGCGTAAAGGTCGGGGCTGTTCATCACATCGGCGGCGATATAGGCACCGTGCGCGGGCGGACTGGAGTAGATGCGGCGGACGGTGAATTTGATCTGTCCGAACACCAATTCCGCTTCTTCTTTATTCGGGCAAACCACGCTCAAACCGCCGACGCGCTCGCCGTAGAGCGACAGGTTTTTCGAGAATGAATTGCTGACGAACAGCGGCAATTCCATTTCCACCGCTTTGCGGATGGCGTAGGCATCGCTGTCCAAATCGCCGCCGAAGCCTTGGTAGGCGATGTCCATAAACGGAATCAGTTTGCGCGTTTTGATGATTTGCAACACTTCGTCCCATTGCTGTTCCGACATATCCACGCCGGTCGGGTTGTGGCAGCAGGGGTGTAGGATTAAGACGCTGTGTTCGGGCAGGGTATTGAAAAACGCGGTCATTTCGTCGAATTTCACACCGACGGTGGCGGGGTCGTAATAAGGATAAGTGTCGACCTCGAAACCCGCGCCTTCAAAAATGCCGCGGTGGTTGTCCCAAGTCGGGTCGCTGACGTAGGCACGCGCTGCGGGGAACCAGCGGTGCAGGAAGTCCGCTCCGACTTTGAGCGCACCCGATCCGCCCAAGGTTTGTACGGTAACGATGCGTCCTTGCGCAAGCGCGGGGTTGTCTTTGCCGAACAATAAATGTTGCACCGCGCTGCGGTAAGTGTTCAAACCTTCCATCGGCAGGTAGGGCGACGGCGCAGGCGTGGCGGCGCGGGCGGTTTCGGCACGGTTCACGGATTCCAATACGGGCATTTTGCCTTCATCGTCGAAATAAATGCCTATGCTCAAATTGACTTTTTCAGGGCGAGGGTCGTTTTTGAAGGTTTCGACCAAACTCAAAATCGGGTCGCCGGGATAGTATTCGACGTGTCGGTACATGATGCTTCCTTTGTCAGACGGATGGGGACGGGAAACCTGATTTTTGCATTAAACGGCAGGATTTGTAAAACGGGGTCGTCTGAAAGCTGCATGATGTTTTCAGACGACCTATAATTTCGTCTTCATTATTTTACGGAACACCATCATGACCACGCGCATCTGGCAGGCAGGCAGGTTTGAAATCGGTTTGAACAAGCCGAAAATCATGGGTATCGTCAACCTGACGCCCGATTCTTTTTCCGACGGCGGCGTATATTCGCAAAACGCCCAAACAGCCTTGGCACACGCCGAACAGCTTCTAAAGGAGGGCGCGGACATTCTCGACATCGGCGGCGAATCGACGCGGCCGGGTGCGGATTATGTTTCGCCTGAAGAAGAATGGGCGCGGGTTAAGCCTGTATTGGCGGAAGTGGCGGGGTGGGGCGTTCCCGTCAGTTTGGACACGCGCCGCACGGTGATTATGGAAAAAGCGTTGGCACTCGGCGGTGTCGATATTATTAATGATATAGCGGCGTTGACCGACGAAGGCGCGGTCGAATTGCTGGCGCGTCAGGCGGACACGGGCATTTGCCTGATGCACATGCAGGGTTTGCCCGAAAACATGCAGATTAATCCGAAATATCAAGATGTTGTCGGCGAAGTGGCGCGGTATTTGAAAGAGAGGGCGGCGGAATGTATCGCGGCAGGCATCGCCCCGCAACGCATCACGCTTGATCCGGGGTTCGGTTTCGGTAAAAACCTGCAACACAATATCGCGCTGATGCGGCACTTGCCCGAATTGATGGCGGAAACGGGTTTTCCGCTGCTGATCGGCGTGTCGCGCAAACGCATGATAGGCGAGCTGACCGGCGAGGCAGATGCGGCGGAACGCGTACACGGCAGCGTGGCGGCAGCGCTGGCTTCTGTGGCGCGCGGTGCGCAAATCGTGCGCGTGCATGATGTGAAGGCGACGGCGGATGCGTTGAAGGTGTGGGATGCCTTAGGGCCTGCCGGCGTCCGATAGTTTTCGTTTTGGAAGCAAAAAAACCACTTGGAAAATGAAATGTCGGCAGCCCCTGAAGTGGTGATAAAGAGGTCGTCTGAAAACGAGTTGGACGGTTTCAGACGACCTGTTTGTTTAATCCGGTTAACTTGTTTCGGATTTTGATAAGATAAGAAACTATACCGCTCAGGCTCAATCTAATAACGCTAAACATAAATCCCAACAGGTTTGCATAAAATCCCCTATACTGCCCGTTATAACATTCACGGGTATTCTCATTTTAAAAACATCCTCACGGAGCAAATTTATGGCAAAAAAATATTTTGGCACGGACGGCGTGCGCGGCGAAGTCGGTCAATTCCCGATTACCCCCGATTTCGTATTGAAGCTCGGTTATGCGGCGGGGCAGGTGTTGGTGCAGCATGACGGCGGGCAGAAGCCGACTGTCCTTATCGGCAAAGACACGCGTATTTCCGGCTACATGCTTGAAGCCGCGCTGGTGGCGGGTTTTACCGCCGCAGGTGTCAACGTCATCCAAACCGGCCCGCTGCCTACGCCGGGTATGGCTTATCTGACCCGTGCGCTGCGTTTGTCCGCCGGCGTGATGATTTCCGCGTCGCACAACGTCTATTCCGACAACGGCATCAAATTCTTTGCCGAAGGCGGCGTGAAACTGAGTGATGAAATCGAGTTGGAAATCGAAGCCAAAATCGACGAGGAAATGAAAACCCAGCCGTCCGCCCGCCTCGGACGCGCCCGCCGCATCAACGGAGCGGACGACCGCTATATCGAATTCTGCAAATCCACCTTCCCCAGCCATTTGGATTTGCGCGGCCTGAAATTGGTGGTCGATACCGCGCATGGCGCAGGCTATGACGTTGCGCCCAAAGTGTTCCACGAACTCGGCGCGCAAGTCGTCAGCATCGGCGACGAACCCAACGGCTACAACATCAACGAAAAATGCGGCGCAACCCATCCCAAAGCCTTGCAGGCTGCCGTATTGCAAAACGAAGCCGACTACGGCATCGCGTTGGACGGCGACGGCGACCGCCTGATGATGGTCGACCGCAACGGCAAAGTGTACGACGGCGACAGCCTGATTTACGTCATTGCCAAAGCCCGCGCCCGCGAAGGCATCAACATCGGCGGCGTGGTCGGTACGGTCATGACCAATATGGCGATGGAAATTGCCCTGAAAGAGCAGGGCGTCGATTTCTGCCGAGCCAAAGTCGGCGACCGCTATGTGTTGGAACAACTGAACCAACGCGGCTGGCTCATCGGCGGCGAAGCCAGCGGCCATATTTTGTGTATGGACAAACACAACACCGGCGACGGTATCATCTCCGCGCTGCAAGTTTTGGCGGCGCTGCAAATCCTGAACCAAGACCTTGCCACCGTTTGCGCCGACTGGCAGCCGTATCCGCAAACCATGATCAACGTGCGCATTCAAAAAGGTCAGAAATGGCAGGAAGCCTCGAAAGATGTATTGGCTGAAGTAGAAAAAGAGCTCGAAGGCAAAGGCCGCGTCGTATTGCGCGCATCAGGTACCGAACCGGTCGTGCGCGTCATGGTCGAAGCGCGTCAGGCGGACTGGGCGAAAAAGGGCGCGGAACGCATCGCGGCAGCCATCACCGGCAAGCAGTAATGCCGTCAAAAAATCAATCAGGTTTTTAGCAAACCTTGGAACTGCCGTCGTTTCCACGCAAGCGGGAACGGCGGTACAGTGGATTGATTTTAAATCAGGGCAAGGCGGGGGAACGCCATGCCGGTTTAAGGTTAATCCATTGTGATTGTGTTTTTTAGGATTCGAGGTCGTCTGAAACACATCAATTCATATTGTTCACACCTATTTTCATAACCTTCCTTGTTATTTCTTTCAGACGACCCTATCTTTGGTAAAATACGACATTCAGTTCAAATGAATTTTCCCTCCACATTACAACCGACGGATACGCCATGTTTGCCTTTTTAGAAGCCTTTTTTGTCCAATACGGCTACGCAGCCGTGTTTTTCGTTTTGGTCATCTGCGGCTTTGGCGTACCGATTCCCGAAGATTTGACGCTGGTGACAGGCGGTGTGATTTCCGGCTTGGGGTACACCAATTCGCATTGGATGGTTGTCGTCGGTATGCTCGGCGTGTTGGCGGGCGACGGATTTATGTTTGTCGCCGGACGCTTGTGGGGGCAGAAAATCCTTAAGTTCAAACCGATTGCCCGCGTGATGACGCCCAAGCGTTACGCGCAGGTGCAGGAAAAATTCGACAAATACGGCAACTGGGTATTGTTCGTCGCTCGCTTCCTGCCCGGTTTGCGTACCGCCGTTTTCGTGACTGCGGGCATCAGCCGCAAAGTTTCCTATACCCGTTTCATTCTGATGGACGGGCTTGCCGCATTGATTTCCGTGCCGGTTTGGATTTATTTGGGCGAATACGGTGCGAACAACATCGATTGGCTGATGGCAAAAATGCACAGCCTGCAATCCGGCATCTTTACTGTTTTGGGTATATTGGCAGTAGCGTTGGCATGGTTCTGGTGGAAAAAACGCCAACGCCTTCAGTTCTACCGTACCAAGTTGAGCGAAAAGCGGGCGCAGCGCAAAGCCGCCAAGGCAGCCAAAAAAGCCGCGCAAAGCGAACAATAAAATCAAGCCCCCCCCCTGACAAGGTTGACGATATTCAATATAGTGGATTAACTTTAAACCAGTACGGCGT